>JAEZEY010000228.1 GCA_023432845.1 Pseudomonadota bacterium | reverse complement strand
GGCGCCGACAAAGCCGAGGATCTCACCGCGCTTCAGGTCGAGATTGATGCCATTGAGCACGCGACGCGACGCGAAATCGACCTTGAGGTCGCGCACCTTGATGACGGGTTCGCCGCGCGGGACCATGATCAGACCCCGATCGCAGCGAAGAATACGGCGAACAGGCCGTCGATGACGATGACCAGGAAGATCGACTTCACGACCGAGTCGGTGGTTTTCGCACCGAGCGATTCCGCCGAGCCTTTCACCTGCATGCCTTCCATACAGGCGACCAAGCCGATGACCAGCGCCATGAACGGCGCCTTGATCATGCCGACGGCGAAGGTCTTCATGTTGATCGTCTCGTGCAGGCGCGACATGAAGATCTTCGGGTCGATGCCGCCATAGAGCCACGACACCAGCCCGCCGCCATAGAGCGCGGCCATCGAGCCGATGAAGGTCAGGATCGGGACCGCGACGATGAGCGCCAGGATGCGCGGCAGCACCAGCACCTCGACCGGGTCGAAGCCCATGGTGCGCAGCGCGTCGACTTCCTCGCGCATTTTCATTGAGCCGAGTTCGGCGGTGTAGGCCGAGCCCGAGCGTCCGGCGATCATGATGCAGACGATCAGCACGCCGAGCTCGCGCAGCACCAGCACGCCGACCATGTCGACAACGTAGATGTCGGCGCCGAAGGTGCGGAAGTGGAATATGCCCTGCTGCGCGATGATGGCGCCGATCAGGAACGTGATGAGGATGATGATCGGCACGGCGTGCCAGCACACGCGCTCGAGATGATTGATGAGCGCGGTGAAGCGGAAGCGCCAGGGATTGGCGCACACGCTCAGGAACGCGACCACCAGTTGGCCGCCGATCTGGAAGATCGTGGTCAGGTCTGAGAACACCGCGGTCATGGTGCGGCCGACGCTTTCCAGCGTGGCGACGAGGCCGGTCTGCTTGTGTTTGAGCGGCGTCAGCTTCTGCTGGCCGCCGCGGACCTTCGCGAACAGATTGCCGTAGGTCGGCGGCAGGCCGACCAGGCGGACGTCGGCGCCGCGGCTCGCCCAGACCCGCAAGGTGCGCTCGATCAGCCAGGCGCCGTAAGTATCGAGCTTGGTGATGCGGGTGGCGTCGAAAACGAGGCGGGTGACCGATTCATGACCGTGGGTCAGTTTGTCGGCCAGCGGCTCCAGGTCGCGGGCGTGCTCCGCCGTCCAATGCCCTTCGGCCCGGAGGTCCAGACCGTCGCCATGCGACGAGCCGTGCTGGAGGGTACCCGCGGTCAAGAGTTACTCCCGAAAACGGCCGTTTCGTCGCCAGAAAGGCCCCAATGCGTCGCGGGCGGCCAGTCGCCCTGCCACCCAGAGTAAATTAACCGATTGTTAAGGTTAGAAAACGCCGATTAACTTTTACGGTTAATGGGTTGGCCGGTTCGGGCAGGGGCGAGTTCCCGCGCTTGGCGCGGTTGAAAACAGCCGACTTGGCGTTGCCGGGCAGGCTAATTTTCACCATGTTGAGCCGAGTCGCCCGAACCATCCCCGAGCCACCCATGCGCCAGTACCTCGACCTGATGGACCACATTCTCCGCTCTGGCGCGGAGAAACGCGATCGCACCGGCACCGGCACGCGCTCGGTGTTCGGCTATCAGATGCGCTTCGACCTCGGGCAGGGCTTCCCGATGCTCACCACAAAGAAGCTGCACCTCAAGTCGATCGTGCACGAGCTGCTATGGTTCCTCGCCGGTGACACCAACATCAAATATCTCAACGACAACGGCGTGCGCATCTGGGACGAGTGGGCGGACGAGCGTGGCGATCTCGGTCCGGTCTATGGTCATCAGTGGCGCTCATGGCCGGCCAGGGATGGCCAGACCATCGACCAGATCGCCAACGTCATCGCGATGATCAAGCGCAATCCGGACTCGCGCCGCCTGATCGTCACGGCATGGAATCCGGCCGACGTCGACAAGATGGCGCTGCCGCCGTGTCACTGCCTGTTCCAGTTCTACATCGCCAACGGCAAGCTATCTTGCCAGCTCTATCAGCGCTCGGCGGACGTGTTCCTCGGCGTACCGTTCAACATCGCCTCCTACGCGCTGCTGACGATGATGGTGGCGCAGGTGACCGGCTACAAGCCGGGGGACTTCGTGTGGACCGGCGGCGATACGCATCTTTATCTCAATCATGTCGAGCAGGCCGAACTGCAATTGTCGCGCGCGCCGCGCGCTCTGCCGGCAATGCGCATCAATCCCGAGGTGAAAGATATTTTCGCGTTCCGCTATGAGGATTTCACGCTCGAAAATTACGACCCCCATCCGCACATCAAGGCGGCAGTCGCGGTGTGAGCCGGCTCCGATAGGAAAACAAGAGGCCCCGCCGCATGCGGGGCCTCTTTTGTTGGTGAAACGAAACTCAGATCGCCTTGCGCGTCGCGCTCCAGCTTTGGCCGCCGGTTGTCTGGCCGTTCATCTTGCCGTCCGCGACCTCGCCGGTATAGCGCTGGCCGCCAGCGGTGAAGGTGATCTTCGTGCCATCCATCCTGGCTTCACTGATGGGCAATGATTTGCCGTTGGTGGTTATGGTCCCCGACAGCATCTGGTAGGTTTGGGTCAACTTGAGCTCGCCTTCGCCCAAACTCCAGGTGCCAGCAACTTTCGCCGGAACGACCCATTTAAAGGCGGTGCACCACGATGTGCAGTCCCCGCCGGCGTCGATCTTGTCGTCCGGGGTCCAGTCGCCCATGTCGAATGTATTGGAAACGATGCGCGTGCCCGGCTTCATGTCCAGGAGTGTCGGACGAAGCTTGAGGTTCAGTGCTTTCAGCAGGAACAGCGTAACCACTGTGGCGTCGGAGAAATTCGACTCGAAGATGTCGGCCTGCTCGAACGTGGCCCGATCGGCGACGCCGGCGGCCTGTGCATTGCGCTTCGACAATTCGACCAGGTCGCCGTTGTATTCGATGCCGTGCGCACGCACGCCCAGCTTGGCGGCGGTGATGACGGTGCGACCATCACCGGAGCCGAGGTCAACCAGATAATCGTCCTTGGTCACGCCGGCCATCTTCATCATGCGATCGACGAGAGCCTGCGGCGTCGGCACCCAGACGACGTCCTTGCCCGCCTGACCCGAGTGCGGTTCGTAGGTGTCTTTGGACGGAGCCCCGCTCGAGGTTTGCGCCAGCGCGCCGTTGAGCGCGACCACGGATACGGCACAGGCGAGGGCGAATGTGCGGATGGCTTTCATGCGCGTTTCCTCTTGCAAGTTTGTCATTCGGTCAAAGCGCGGGGGGCGGTAGAAGGCGGTGTATCGACGTTCGTGTGCTTGCGGCGGAAAAGGAGCAACGGCGTGCCCGCGGCCAGAACAGCCAAGCCGACCAGCGAGGCAACGCCGGTATAGGCGATGCTGGCGTGCAGCATGTAGCCGCAGGTCACGCAGAACAGGATCGGCGTCAGCGGATAGAGCGGCACCTTGTAGGGCAGCGCCCGGTTCGGTTCGCGTATGCGCAGAACGATGAGGCCAATGCCGACGAGCAGCAGGAAGCCCCAGAACACCGGCGCGGTGTACTCGACCATGGCCTTGAAGCCATCGCGCGTGATCGCCCCGATCGCCACCAAGATCAGGGCGACAATGGCCTGTAAAATGAGGCCGTTGGCCGGGGTCTTGCCGCGCTCGTTCCATTCTCCGACGCTCGGCAGCAGTGTCATGTCGCGGGCCATCGCGTAGTAGACGCGGGCTCCGGTGAAAATGGTGGCATTGAGTGTCGATATGGCCGCGACCACGATGGCGATGCTGACAATGGTTGCGCCCGCCGGACCGGCGACGCGGCGCATCATGTCGGCAGCGACAGCGTCGGAGGCGCGCAGGCCGTCGAGGCCGAGGATCGACAGCAAGGCAACATTGGCGAGCACGTAGAGCGCGATGAGGATTACTGTGCCAAGCATCAGGACCTTGGCGATGTTGCGCGGCGCGTCCTTCAATTCGCCCGTGAGGTAGGCGGCTTCGTTCCAGCCACCATAGGTCAGCAGCACGAAGATCATGGCCATGCCGATTGCGGCGCTGCCCGGTGGCAGCGCTGCTGCCGGCGGCGGCGGCTCGGCCGAGCCAAACAGTCCGAACAGGACGATGGCGGCGATGGCGCCGATCTCGATCGCGGTCATGGCGATCTGCAGGAACTTGCTTTGAATCGTACCGACGACATTGATGCCGGTGAAAACGATGATCGAGATCGCGGCATAAAGCGACGGGCCGTAAGGCCCGAGCGGTACAAGTTGCGCAGCATAGTCGCCGAGTACAAATGCGACGCCGGCAATCGCTCCGGTCTGGATCACTGAGCCGCGCGCCCAGCCGAACAGCATGGCGACCGGCTTGCCGTAGGCGCGGGACAGGAAGTGATACTCGCCGCCGGCATGCGGATGCGCGGCAGACAGTTCGGCATAACAGAGCGCGCCGATCAGCGTGATCAATCCGCCAGCGACCCAAACGGCGATGAACGCAAATTCGCTCTCGACATTGGCGGCGACGAGCGATGGCGTGCGGAAAATGCCAATGCCGACGACCAGCCCGACCATGATCACCACCGCATCGAAGCGCGTAAGCGTATAGGTCTGAACGGTATCGACGCGAGTAACTTGTGGCTGGTGCATTAACGACTGTCTTTACTTGTCGGGTCGACTGGAAGTGCCCAACCATAGAGGATAATGCCTGGAACCGCATCTGGCAGGCGCGGCGGTTCAGCGCATGGGCTGCCGATGGCGCGATGCCATATCTGCCGTCCCGCCGTGCGCCTAGCAGTCTCCCCGCTCAGAAGCATGATAATGCCGCTGGGCAAATTCCATTTTGGACAGCAGCTGCGGATTTCGTTATGCTTTTCTTGGTGGCTGCGGCATTGCGCCACTGAGTGTATCCTCAAGGCGCGGCATGCAGTTTGCTATAGATCAGTCCCGGGGACGCCAGGTCGTCGATGGGGGCGGTTCCGGAGTCAGCATTCGACCGGCCGGTCCTGCGGATACGTCTCTGATCTTCGATCTCATCCGTGAACTTGCCGACTACGAAAAGCTCAGCGATGCCGTCGATGCGACGCCGGCGATGATCGCCGATGCCTTGTTCGGCGAGAAGCCGCGCCTATTCTGCGATATCGGCGAATGGAACGGAGAGGCGGCCGGGCTCGCCGTCTGGTTTCTCAATTTCTCGACCTTTCGCGGTCGCCACGGCATTTACCTGGAGGATCTGTTCGTGCGGCCTGCTTATCGCGGCAAGGGATTGGGCAAGGCCCTGATGATGCGGCTTGCTACGCGATGCGTCGATGAAGGTTACGCTCGCTTCGAGTGGTCGGTGCTGGACTGGAATGCGCCGTCCATCGCCTTTTACGAGTCGATCGGCGCAAAGGTGTTGCCCGACTGGAAGATCTGCCGCATGAGCGGCGAGGCGCTCACGTCGTTCGGCAAGGGAGCGCGCGCATGACCAGGCGGCCGCGCAACACCGCCCCCTACAAGATCGTGCTCGTTGCCGCGATCGGCGAGAACGGAGTCATCGGCAGTGGCGGCCAGTTGCCGTGGCGGCTGAAATCCGATCTGCAGCATTTCAAGCGCATCACGCTCGGCAAGCCGGTCGTAATGGGCCGCAAGACCTTTGAGTCGATCGGCAAGCCGCTGCCGGGCCGCACCAACATCGTGATGACGCGCGACCTCAGCATGGCCGTACCGGGCTGCATTCTCGCCACCAGCCTGGACGCCGCACTCGGCATTGCCGCTGGCGATGCCGCCAAGCGCGGCGTGTCCGAGCTCATGATCATCGGCGGTGGCGATGTGTTCGACCGCACCATGGGGATGGCGAACCGGCTGGAGATCACGCATGTCCACGCCAGCCCGCCGGGAGATGTTTATTTTCCCGCGATCGACCCGCGCGAGTGGTGCGAAGTCGAGCGCCATCACTACGATCCCGGGCCGGACGACGACGCCGGCTTCGACACCGTCGCTTACGAGCGGCGCTAGCCTCGCGCCATCACGCCATCACCGAATAGCCGCCATCGACCGGGATCGCCGTGCCGGTAAGGAAGTCCGACGCCGGTGAGGCGAGAAACACCGCTATGCCCGAGAAGTCGCCCGGTACGCCCCACCGCGCGGCCGGGGTGCGCGCCAGCACGCGATCGTGGAGACCGGGGACCTGCTCGCGCGCTTTCTTGGTCAGTTCGGTGTCGATCCAGCCGGGCAGGATAGAATTGACCTGGATATTGTCTTTGGCCCAGGCGACCGCGAAGGAGCGGGCCATCTGGACGATGGCGCCTTTGCTGGAGGCATAAGGGGCGGCATAGGACGAGGCGAAGATGGTCATCATCGACCCAATATTGATGATCTTGCCGCCGCCCACTTTTTTCATGTGCGGGTAAACCGTCTGGGAGCACAGGAAGGCGCTGGTGACATTGGTGTCCATCACCAGATGCCATTCCGCGGCGGTCAGTTCTTCCGGCGGCTTGCGCACGCTGGTGCCGGCATTGTTGACGAGGATGTCGAGCCGGCCGAACTTGTCGGCGACCGCTTGCACCGCGCCGCGGCAGGACTCTTCTTTCAGCACGTCGATCTCGACGAAGTCTGCCCTGGAATCGACCGCCCGCAGTTCGGCGAGCGCCGTATCCGCCTTGGCCCTGTTGCGTCCGGCGATGACCACCGTGGCGCCGGCGCCGGCCAGACCCTTGGCCATGCCGAGACCGATGCCGCCATTGCCGCCGGTGACCAGCGCGACGCGCCCGGTGAGATCGAATGCGCTCATTGAATGCTTCCTCGCCCGATGCTTTTTTGTGTTCTGTCGTCTGTCGAAGCGCGGTATTTACCACAAGCAGGCGCGTGCGGGCGAAAGACGAGCCGAATTTTTGGTACGATGCGGGTGCATGTGCCCGTAACTTCGATGAAAATGCGGCATGACAGCGCGTTGTAACGAGACCTTGCGTCCCCTATAACCCCTCCCAACTAAAGGCAGGGCCCGCGTGTCGGCCGAGGCCGGGAGACAAGATTTATGCCGTGGAGCAATCAAGGCGGTGGTGGCAGCGGGTCTGGCGGACCATGGGGGTCCGGTGGTGGTGGCAAAAGCCCGTGGGGCTCCAGTCCGCCGCCTTCCGGTGGCCGGCCGCCCGACCTCGAAGAAATCCTGCGCCGCGGCCAGGACCGGCTGCGCGGCGTGCTGCCCGGCAATATGGGCGGCAAGGGCATTGCGCTCGCCGCGCTCGCGGCGCTGGCGCTGTGGGGCTTCTCCGGCTTCTTCCGCGTCGAGCCGGATGAGCTCGGCGTCGTGCTGCGCTTCGGCAAGGAAGTGCGCGAGGTCCAGCCGGGTCTGAACTATCACCTGCCTTACCCGATCGAGACCGCGCTCACGCCGAAGGCGCTGCGCGTCAACAAGATCGACATCGGCATGCGTATTAGCGAAGACGTGCGCCGCGGCTCGACCGTGCGCGACGTGCCCGAGGAAAGCCTGATGCTCACGGGCGACGAGAATATCGTCGACGTCGATTTTTCGGTGCTGTGGAAGGTGAAACCGACCGGCGTCGGCGACTACCTGTTCAACATCCAGAATCCGGAAGGTACGGTGAAGGCAGTGGCCGAAAGCGCCATGCGCGAAGTCATCGGCCGCTCGGAGATCCAGCCGATCCTCACGGGCGCGCGCCAAACTATTGAAAACGCCGTTCATGAGCTGATGCAAAAGACGCTCGATGGTTATGGCGCCGGCATCATGATCCAGCAGGTGCAGTTGCAAAAGGTCGATCCGCCGCAGCAGGTCATCGACGCCTTCCGCGACGTGCAGGCCGCGCGCGCCGACCTCGAGCGCGCCGTCAACGAAGCGCAGACTTATGCCAACCGCGTCGTGCCGGAAGCGCGCGGCCGGGTGGCGCAGATCACGCAGGCCGCCGAAGCTTACCGGCAGCAGACCGTCGCGGAAGCGACCGGTCAGTCGGCGCGATTCATGAAGATCTACGAGGAATACCGGAAGGCCCCGAACGTCACGCGCGAGCGCATGTATCTCGAGACCATGGAACGCGTGCTCGGCGGCACCGACAAGGTCATCCTCGATTCCGGCCCAAGTGGCTCAGGCGTCGTGCCCTATCTGCCGCTGAATGAATTGACCCGTCCGCAGCCGCGTACGCCGTCGGGAGCCCGCCAATGAGACTGAATTTCATCGGCGGTGTCGCCGTCGTCATCCTCGTGGCCGCGTTGATCGTCGGCTATTCGTCGCTGTTCACCGTCTATCAGACGCAGCAGGCGCTGGTGCTGCGTCTCGGCAATCCGCAGGCGCCGATCACTACGCCGGGTCTGCACTTCAAGGCGCCGTTCATCGATAATGTGGTCTACATCGACAACCGCATCCTCGATCTGGAAGCGCCGCCGCAGGAAGTGATCGCCTCGGATCAGAAGCGATTGGTGGTGGACGCGTTCGCGCGCTATCGTATCCGTGACGCGCTGCGTTTCTATCAGACCGTCGGTTCGGTCCAGGGCGCGAACTCTCAGCTCTCGATCCTTCTCAACTCGGCGCTGCGCCGGGTTCTCGGCGAGGCGACCTTCACCGAGGTCGTGCGCGATCAGCGCTCCGGGCTCATGGACCGCATCCTGCAGCTTGTCGATCGCGAAGCCGGCGGCTACGGCATCCAGGTCGTCGACGTCCGAATTCGGCGCGCCGATCTGCCGGAGCAGAACAGCCAGGCGGTCTATCAGCGCATGCAGACCGAGCGCGCCCGCGAAGCGGCCGAATTCCGCGCTCAGGGCGCCCAGCGCGCCCAGGAAATCCGCTCCCGCGCCGACCGCGACGTGACAGTGCTGGTGGCGGACGCCAACTCGAAGTCTGAGCAGATCCGCGGCGAGGGTGACGCCACCCGCAACCAGATCTTCGCCGAGGCCTTCAACCGGGACCCGGACTTCTTCGCCTTCTACCGCTCGATGCAGGCCTATGAGGCGAGCATGAAGCCCGGCGACACACGAATCCTGCTCAAGCCGGACAACAGCTTCTTCCGCTTCTTCAATCAGCCGACCGGAGGAGCGGGCGGGCAGCAGCCGGCCCCAACGCCAGCGACGCCGCCTGCCCAATGATGGCGTGACGCGGAATGTCGGACTTTCTGGCCGCGCTCGGGCTGGTCTTCGTCATCGAAGGCCTGATCTTCGCGGCTTTCCCGGCGCACGGCAAAAAAGCGGTCGAAAGCGTGCTGAACACGCCGCCGGCGACCTTGCGGCTGATTGGGCTCGGATCGGCCATTGTCGGCATAGTGATTGTCTGGATGGCGAGATCCTGAGACTTTCGGCCCGGGACAGAGCCGCCGGCCAGAGAGCCAGCGGTTTTACCGCTCGGCCTTGATGGCAATCTCCTGCCGCTGCCCTTGAATCGCCGCTAATTCGGGGTCACTTTGTAACAACCCCTCCCTGGAGAATCGACGCCAATGGGCGCCCCTTCACTTCGTTTCAGAACGACTTTCGCACTCGTGCTCGCCGCCACACTGGCTGGCCCCCTGACCGCGGCGCCCGCTCTGGCGCGCGGCCCGGAAGGCATCGCCGACGTTTCCGAGCAGGTGATCGACGCTGTGGTCAATATCTCGACTAAGCAGAAGGTCGATCTCAATTCCGGCGCCATGCCGCAGCTGCCGCCGGGATCGCCCTTCGAGGAGTTTTTCGAGGAGTTCTTCAAGAACCGCCGCGGTCCGGGTGGACAGGGCCCGAACGGCAACACGCCGCCGTCGCGCCGGGTCAATTCGCTCGGCTCTGGCTTCATCATCGATGCCGAAGGCTATGTCGTGACCAACAACCACGTCATCGCCGATGCCGACGAGGTGAGCGTTATTCTCAATGACGGCTCGACGCTGAAAGCCGAACTGGTTGGCACCGATAAGAAGACTGACCTTGCGCTCCTGAAGGTGACGCCGACGAAGCCGCTCAAGGCGGTCAGGTTCGGCGACAGCGACAAGTTGCGCCTGGGCGAATGGGTGATCGCGATCGGTAACCCGTTCTCGCTCGGCGGCACCGTGACCGCCGGCATCGTCTCGGCACGCAACCGCGACATCCAGTCGGGCCCGTACGACAACTACATCCAGACGGACGCCTCGATTAACCGCGGCAACTCGGGCGGCCCGCTGTTCAATCTCGATGGCGACGTCATCGGCGTGAATACCGCGATCATCTCGCCGTCGGGCGGCTCGATCGGCATCGGATTCGCCGTGCCGTCGAAGACTGCGGTCGCGGTTATCGACCAGCTGCGCAATTTCAAGGAAGTACGCCGCGGTTGGCTCGGGGTCCGCATCCAGCAGGTGACGGAGGAGATCGCCGACAGCCTGAACATCAAGCCGGCGCGTGGCGCGCTGATCGCCGGTGTCGATGACAAGGGTCCCGCCAAACCGGCCGGCATCGAGCCCGGCGACGTGGTCGTCAAATTCGACGGCAAGGACGTCAAGGAAATGCGCGATCTGCCCCGCATCGTTGCCGATACCGCGGTCGGCAAGGATGTCGAGGTCACCATCATCCGCAAGGGCAAGGAAGAGACCAAGACCGTCAAGCTCGGCCGTCTCGAAGACGACAAGCCGACCCCGGCTTCGCTGACGCCGAAGAAGGATCAGCCCGACGAGGAAAAGTCTTCGGTCAGGAAGGCGCTCGGCCTCGATCTCGCGAACCTCAATGAGGCCAACCGTAAGAAGTTCAAGATCGACGACAAGGTGAAGGGCGTGGTCATTACCGGCGTCGATCCGAACTCGGCGGCCGCCGAGAAGCGTCTGCAGCCCGGCATGGTGATCGCCGAGGTGCAGCAGCAGCCGGTGACCAGCGCGGCCGACCTGCAGAAGCGTATCGACCAGCTCAAGAAGGACGGCAAGAAGACCGTGGTGCTGCTGGTGCAGTCGCCCTCGGGCGATCCGAGCTTCGTGGCGATCGGGCTCCAGTAATGTGAACCGTGCCCTTCCATTGACGACAAATGGCCGGGTTCGCCCCGGCCGTTTTCTTTTCGAGATGATGCATTCAGCCTTGCGTCCCCGCCGGCCTCGGGGGAGGCCGCGCATTGACTTGGATCAAGTGCGACATATTGACCTGCAGTAGTTTTCTTTGTTTGTTGGACTCGCACTGCCGACGCGCTGCGCATGCAGCCCCTGCTGGAAGGTTTCTTCATGGCGCAGTCATCGTCCGCTGACTTCGCAGCCGATTTCTTTGCCACCGAGATTCGGGCCTGGCGCGGGGAAGAGCGGCTTTGGAAGGTCTTCTGGATATACGGTGTCGCTGTCAGCAGTGGCGTTGTGGGCGTGTATATCGCCGCATTCGATGATGCTCATGTGCTGCTGAGGCAAATTCTCCTGCCGTGTTTTGCTGTTTACACCGCCTGGATACTTGTCTCGGTGTGGCGATGTGCCGATAAAACTGAAGAAAAGCTCTGGGGCACACTTGCGCGCTTTCTGACTGTGGCCTGGGCGTGCAACGCAATTCTGATCATCACCTTTCTTCAGATCAATCTCATCATCATATATTTACGAGGGTGAGAGAGGGCGGAATGCGCAAAATGTCTGTTGCACCGCCGCTCGTCTCCCAGCTTGCAACGTGGCTGAATGGCGAGGTCGCGAAGCTTTATCCGGGCTGCTTTGCGCTCGTGATGGCGACCGGCATTATCTCCAATGCCCTTTTCCTCGAAGGATATCGCGGACCGTCTGACGCCTTGTTTGCGGTCAATTCCCTGGCCTATCCCGTGCTCGTGATCTTCACGGTTCTGCGTGCCGTGTCGTTTTCAAGAGCGTTGTGGAGAGACCTGACCAATCCGCGCCTCGTATTTTCGTTTTTTACGATCGTTGCCGCGACCGATGTTTTCGGCGTCGGAATTAATCTGCGCGGATATGAATTCATCTCGATACTGATGTGGTTGGTCGCGTTGATCCTCTGGTTTGGCCTCATATATTTTTGTTTTGCGGTTCTCGTGTTTCTCAATACCGCGCACGGCGCCAATGTCGTTCATGGCGGCTGGCTTATCGCAATTGTGGGAACGGAGTCGCTGGTTATTCTTGGCACGATCGTCGCTCCCGCGATGGGCGCTCTCAGTTCGGCCGTTTTCGTTCTAATTCACATGCTGTGGGGCGTGGGTCTCGGTCTCTATGGAATCTTTGTCACGCTTTTTGCGTATCGCATCTTTTTCTTCGACGTGGAGCCTGATGACATTACGCCGCTGTTGTGGGTGGTCATGGGCGCCGCGGCGATTGCGACGAATGCCGGGTCGGCTCTGATACTGACGGAAAGTGGCATGGACTTCCTTCACTCCATGCGACCGTTCATTGACGGCGTAACGCTGATCATGTGGGCATGGGCGACGTGGTGGATTCCATTGCTCATATTGTTCGGCGTCTGGAAACATGGCGTTTGCCGCGTTCCGCTGTCATATACGCCGATGTTCTGGAGCCTGGTGTTTCCACTGGGTATGTACGCGCTGGCGAGTCTGCGGTTATCGCTCGCCACTGATTTTCCGCCGCTCAGGTCGATTTCGCACGCGATGGTCTGGACGGCGCTTGCGGCATGGGCGTTGACCGGCAGCGCTTTCGTCGTCGCCTCCTTGCGAAGCTTCCGTGAGTTCAGGCAAGAGCCTGGCGCGGTCAACCCGAGTTAGATCACGACTCGACAAACTCGTCGCGTCGATAGCCCTGGATATATAGCAGCGCCGTGAGATCGCCGTGCTCGATGCGCGCGGGGGCCGCCTCCGCCACCTTCGGCTTGGCGTGATAGGCGACACCGAGGCCGGCCTCGGCGATCATGTCGAGATCGTTGGCGCCATCGCCGACCGCCATGGTTTGCTCCTTGGTCAGGCCGAGTTCCTGACGCAGTTCGAGCAGCGCGGCTCGCTTGGCATCGCGGCCGAAGATCGGCTCAGCCACGGTGCCGGCCAGCTTGTGGCCGTCGATCACCGTCAGGCTGTTGGCGCGGTTCTCATTGAAACCGATCATCGCGGCAACGCGGTCGGTGAATAAAGTAAAGCCGCCAGACACGAGAGCGGTGTGCGCACCGTTCGCGCGCATCGTGCGGACCAGGGCCCGCGCGCCGGGCGTCAGCCTGATGCGGTCGCGGAGAACCTCGTCGATCACCGAAACCTTCAGGCCCTCGAGCAGCGCAACGCGCTCGCGCAAGGCGGGCTCGAAGGCGATCTCGCCGCGCATGGCGCGCTCGGTGATTGCCGCTACATGGGCTTTCAGGCCGGCATAGTCGGCGAGCTCATCGATGCATTCCTGGCCGATCATGGTGGAATCCATGTCGGCGAGAAACAGCTTCTTGCGCCGGCCTTCGGATGGCTGCACCACCGCATCGGTGCCGGGCAGGGCGGTGCGCAGGCTCTCGGCGAGCGCGCGTTGGTCGGCGTCCGCGGCTGCGCTAAAGGGAACGTCGGCGGCGCGGCCCGGATCGAGCCAGCGCGGAGCTTGCGGTGCGGGCAGGGCGGCAAGGGCGAGCACGAGCCCGGCATCGTCGAGCGGCTCGCGGCCGGCAATAATTGTGGCGGTGAGAGATAGGGACGAGGTCATGTCGATGCCGGAGCTGAAACAGGCAGTGCTTATCGCCGGTCCGACTGCCAGCGGCAAGTCGGCTTTGGCGCTTGCACTGGCCGACCGTCTCGGCGGCACCATCGTCAATGCCGATTCCATGCAGGTTTACGCCGGCCTGCGCGTCATCACCGCCCGGCCGACGATCGAGGAAGAGGCGCGCGCGCCCCACGTGCTCTACGGCCACGTCGACGCCGCGGAATCCTATTCGACCGGACGCTGGTTGCGGGAGGTCGCCCATGCGCTTAGCGACATCCAAGCCGCCGGGCGGATTCCGATCGTGGTCGGCGGCACTGGGCTCTATTTCAAGGTGCTGACCGAGGGACTCGCCTCTGTGCCGGCGATCCCGGCCGAAATACGCGAAAACGTGCGCGAACGCCTGGCGCGCGACGGCGTGTCTTCCCTCTATGCCGAACTGACCGCACTCGATCCGGTGACGGCGGCGCGGCTGATGCCGCTCGACCGCTCCCGCATCGCCCGCGCCCTGGAAGTCGTGCTGGCGACCGGCCGCTCGATCAGCGATTGGCACGGCGAGAACACGGCGCCGCTGCTGCCGCCTGAGCGCGCGGCAAAAGTCTTTGTCACCCTTGACCGCGCCCGGTTGGTGTCGCGGATCGAAGCGCGCTTTTCCGCAATGATGCAGTCCGGCGCCCTCGACGAGGTCAAGGCGCTCGCAGCGCGCAATCTCGATCCGCTACTGCCGGCGATGAAAGCCCACGGCGTGCCGTGGTTGATCCGGCACCTCAAGGGTGAAATCCCGCTCGACGAAGCGGTAGCCGGGTCGATTATGGACACCCGGCGCTACGCCAAGCGCCAGCACACCTGGTTCCGCGGTCAGATGAAGGATTGGCCTATGATTCCCGCCGAACAGGCCTTCGATGCCATCATTAAAACGTTTGCTGCCTGATGCGACGCGGTATCTGTGTAAGAAGTACAATCCAGTTTATCGAATAACCGCTCGGGCCCGTTTAAAATTTTCCACCAAATTTAGGCCTCTTTAATGCGCTGCCGGGAAATTGAAACAATTCCGCAGATCGCGGGTGTTTCTTTCGGTTGGAGCCCGGATCCATGGCAATTTTCTCGTTCAAGAGCATCTCCACGCGCATTGCCGTCACCTTCGCGCTGGTCGTGCCGATCGCAGCCTGGGCCTTGTCGACCGAAACTTGGCGCTCTTACGAACTTTACAGCAAAGCCCAAAAAGCGGACCGACAGAACGCCGCCGCCAATGCGCTCATCCTCGGCGTCTACGATATCCTGATCGAACGTGCGCTGGTGAGCAGCGCGCTGCAGGCTGCCGATCCGGCCAGCGCGGCCGTGCTCAAGGACATTCAGGATCAGCGCGCCGGAGCCAAGGCCAAGATCGATGCCGCATTCAAGGCGCTGCAGACCGAAGATTTCCCGCGCAAGCAGGAGCTGATCAAGGAATTCAACGACGCGCTCGCAAAGGTCGACCAGTACCGGCAAAAATCCGAGGATGCGATCAAGTTGCCGAAGGCGCAACGGGATGCCGACACCGTCAAGAGCACCGTTGCCGCGCTGACCGCTTTTGCCGGCACGGCGCAGAAGTTGTGGAATCGCGTGCTAAGCAGCACCAGCGCGATGGATCCGGAGTTGGCGCGTTTGGCCTCGGTCCGCATCTATGCCTGGAACCTGCGCGAGATCGGCGGCAGCGAGCGTTCGACGCTGGCGCAATCCATATCGGCTGGCACCGCCATTCCGCCTGCCAATCTCGAGCGGATTCAAGCCATTCGCGTCCAGGTCAGTTTGCTGTGGCGATTGCTGCAGGCCACTCTGATCGACGGCGAGCACGCGACCATCACCGCGGGCGTCAAGGCGGCGACGGACGGGTATTTCGGCAAGTTCCAGCCGCTGGCCAACGAGATGCGCAAGATCTCGGCCGCGGGCGGCAAGTATCCGATGGCCACCCCGGAATGGGTCGACACGACCACGCCGCTCCTGGCGACCCTGCTCGATGTCATGAACGGCGCCGGTGCGGCGAGCGAAGCCTATACCAAGGATCTCATCGCATCCGGCCTGCAGACGCTGATCATCAGCAGCGTACTTCTCATCGCATGCGTCGCGATTTTCTTCGGCGCAATCGCCTTCAGCGTCATCACGGTGGCGCGGCCGCTGCGCATGCTGACCAGGCCGCTCGGTCAGATCGCCGACGGCAACTTCGCCGTCGACGTGCCGTATCGCGACCGGCCAGACGAGATCGGTCAAATCGCCGGGGCGGTCAACGGCATGGCCGACAAGGTGCGCGCGGCGCTCCTGCAGATCAAGGCGGCGGCGACCGAGGTCACCAACGCCTCGGTCGAAATCTCGACCAGCACCACGGACTTGTCGCAGCGTACCGAAGAGCAGGCGGCGAGCCTCGAAGAAACCACCGCGGCGATGGAGGAGATTTCCTCGATCATCAAGCACAACGCGGAGAATGCGCGCGAGGCGAGCCGCTCGGCGCATGAGACGCGCGACGTGGCCGCTCAGAGCGGCGAGGTTGTCGCCAAGGCGGTCGAAGCCATGGCACGTATCGAGGAATCGTCCAAGAGCATCTCCGAAATCATCGTCGTTATCGACGAGATCGCGCGTCAGACCAACCTCCTTGCCCTCAACGCGGCGGTGGAAGCCGCCCGCGCCGGTGAAGCCGGCCGCGGCTTTGCCGTCGTCGCCTCCGAAGTGCGTAGCCTAGCGCAACGCTCCTCGCAGGCCGCCAAGGACATCACGGCACTAATCACCAAATCCGGCGGTCAGGTTCAGGAGGGCGTCGACTTGGTCAACGAGGCCGGTACCGCGCTCGGCCGGATCACGGAGTCGATCCAGAAGGTCACGAGCCTCATCAACGATATCGCCAGCGCCAGCGCCGAGCAGTCGACCGGCGTCGACGAGGTCAACAAGGCGATGAACATGATGGACAACTCGACCCAGCAGAACTCGGCGCTGGTCGAGGAGAATGCCGCCACCGCCAAGCTGCTGGAGCAGCAGGCGCGAATGATGGACGGGCAGATCGGCTTCTTCCGCTTCGGCGACGAGGCGTCTCCGGCGGCCGAGTCTCGGCACCATGTCGCGCGCAGTCCGGCGCCGGCCCGGGAGGCTCCCGCCAGGGTGTCTGGGCCCGCGCGCGCCGCCTGACGGCGAGCACGAAGCACCACGGTTTGATGGAGATTGGTGACGCGCGCTCGGCTCCATCGATGCAGCTGTTCGGCCAAGCGACGGCACAAAGACGTAGCGAGCAGACAGTAGGTAGTGCCGCACTGATGCTTTGCCGCTTTCAACAGAAAGTGCTTACTCGCAGCGCGCCTTAAGGTGGTGTACTGCAATTACTAAAATCTTTTGTAAGCGCGTGTTGCAGTCAACACTCAATCAAAGATCGCAAAAGAACTAATTAGTTCGCAATGACAGGCAATCGCGACATAGTCATTTGGCAATTTAATACAATATAAAATTTTATAACGTGTAGTTCCTGTGAGTTTCAAGGAACTCTGGGGGATTCGCCTATGTCTGTTCGGACGAGCAGCATCTCGGCTGCAGTTTTTCTTGCTGCAGTCGCGATTGTCATGCCAGCGCGCGTGCATGCCCAGGCGGAGGTGGGAGCAACCCGCACAGTAAGCATCGCCCAGTCGCCGAGGGCGAGCGGAGACCAACTCCGGGAACAATATCGCCGACCACGTTTCATTCCATTCCCGAAAGACAACCCCTACACCGCTGAAAAGGCGGAGCTCGGAAAGAAGCTCTATTTCGATACGCGGCTGTCGGCAGCAAACCTTCTATCATGCGCCGGTTGCCATAATCCGGGCTATGGGTGGGGCGACGGTCAACCGACCGGCGTCGGTCATTTGATGAAGCGGCTGGGGCGCCGTTCGCCGACTATCATCAACGCGGCCTATGCTCAGGTGCTAATGTGGGATGGCCGCGCCGGCTCGTTGGAAGAGCAGGCTCTCGGTCCGATTCAGGCGGAAGTCGAGATGAACCTGCCGCTGCCCGAGTTGATGGCGCGGCTGAAAGCAATCCCCGAATATAAGAAGTTGTTTGACGCAGCCTTTCCCGGGCAAGGCATAACCGGCGCCACCGTAGCAAAGGCAATCGCTACATATGAGCGGACTATTGTGTCGGGCCGGGCGCCGTTCGACGCTTGGATAGAGGGCGATGAGAGCGCGATTTCGGAAGAGGCCAAGCGGGGCTTCGCCCTATTCAACGGCAAGGCGCAGTGTGCAACCTGCCATTCCGGTTGGCACTTCACCGACGACAGCTTCCACGACATAGGTTTGCCGAGCGAAGACGTGGGCCGTGGCAAGTTTTTGGTTGGCATCCCGAAAGCGCAGCATGCCTTCAAGACGCCGGGCCTGCGGGAGATTACGCAGCGCGCGCCTTACATGCACGATGGCTCGCTCGAAACGCTCGAAGATGTCGTCAGCCACTACGCGCATGGCGGCGTCGCTCGCGAAAGCCGCTCGGACTTCATCCAGCCGCTCGCGCTGACGATGCAGGAAAAGACCGATCTGGTGGCATTCATGAAGACGCTCACCAGCGATGCCGATCCGACGACGATTCCAATCCTGCCGCGCTGACAGCGCCAACCCATAACGGAGAAGTCTTATGAACAGATTGGGCATGAACATGGCGGCGGCTTTTGCCGCTGGTGCTATAGCGGCCTACGCAGTGGCGGCCTACGCGGCCGAGCATACGATCGGCCAGAAGGGAAAGAAATTCTCGCAGGAGGAGATTAGCATCAAGGTGGGTGATGCGATCGTGTTCGTCAACGACGACAATATTCCGCACAACGTCATGTCGATGGATCCGAACAACAAGTTCAATCTCGGTTCGCTGCGACCGGGCAGCGCCACGCCGGTGACGTTCAAGGCTGCTGGCGACGTCGCCGTTATCTGCGCCATCCATCCGTCGATGAAAATGCGCGTCAAGGTCGTAAACTAACCGGCCCGATCGTAAACTGACCGACCCGAAAGGGGTGAAGCATGTCCATCCGGTACAAACTTCTATTGGCTTTCAGTGCGGTCGTATTTCTCGCAGCCGGTGTGGCGGCTTACGGCTACCGCCTCATTAGTTCATCGAGTGGGTTGGTGGTCGGGCTCTACGACGGCCCGATGATGGCGGTGAACCATGCGCGCCTCGCTCAACTCAACTTCACAGAGGCCAGGCGTGCTGTGGAAAAGGCGATCGTGCTGCGCGAGGCGGCTAGCGTGCAGGACTTTAAGGTCATCGAGAGTTCATTGGAGCAGCTCTCCCTCAATCTGGGCATTGTGCGTGAGCGCATGACGGCTGCCGCCGAGTTCAATGACAGTCTCGACAAGCTCAAGCTGCTCTCGGATGAATGGTACAAGACCGGCCTTAACTATCTCAGGCCGCCTGCCACCGGGTTGACCGAACTGCCTCTGCCGCAGGAAGTGATAGCCAAGGGCAACGAAGTGCAGGAGGCGATGGATATTATTGTCGAGTATGCCAGCGCCTATGGACTGAATTTCCGTTCGGCCGCGGAAGCGACCGCGGCAAGCTCGAAGACGAACTTGATGGTGTGCGCAGTGGCGGTCGTGCTGGCGGGCCTTGCGTTGGCATTCTTCATGGCGGCTTCATTCAGCCGCGCCATCCGCCACGCGATGAGCATCTCGGAAGAGATCGCCAGCGGTAACTTCACCGTCGAGATCAAGACGAAGCGTCGCGACGAGCTCGGTCGCCTGCTGGTCTCGCTCGACAAGACCCGCGCTTCGCTCGACGAAACGGTATCCGGCATAATCGTTGCCGCGAACGAGGTCTCGAGCGCCGCTGCGGAGATTGCCATTAGTAGTACTGACCTGTCGCAGCGCACTGAAGAGCAGGCCGCGGGCCTCGAGGAAACCTCGGCGACGCTGGAGACGATCTCCGGGACCGTTCGCAGGAGTGCCGAGAGCGCGCAGCGGGCCAACGAGTTCGTGTCCGGCATGCGCAAGATGGCCGATGACAGCAGCGAAGTGGTCGGTACTGCGGTTGCCGCGATGGCCAAGATCGAGGAATCGTCGCACAAGATCGGCGAGATCATCGTCGTGATCGACGAGATCGCGCGGCAAACCAACCTCTTGGCCCTCAACGCGGCAGTGGAAGCCGCGCGCGCAGGCGAGACGGGTCGCGGCTTCGCCGTGGTCGCTGCCGAAGTGCGCAATCTCGCCCAGCGCTCGGCTCAGGCCGCCAAGGACATCAACGGCCTCATCAGCAACTCCTCAAATCAGGTCAAGAACGGCGTCGAACTGGTCAATCGCACGGGCCACGCACTCGATGCCATCACCGACTCGATCCGCAAGGTGTCTTCGATCGTGGCGGAGATCGCCACGGCAGCGGGAGAGCAGGCCGAAAGCATCGATCAGGTGAAGCAGGCGCTGCATCAACTCGACGAAGTCACCCAGCAAAACTCCGCGCTGGTCGAGGAGAATGCCGCCACCGCCAAGGCGCTCGATAATCAGTCGGTCAGCATGTCGGAACGGGTGGCTGTATTCAAACTCAAGGACGGGAGCGAGGCTGACGGCGTAGAGGCGGGTGGCGAGCCACTTGCCGCCGCGCCAGAGCCTTTCGCGGCGCGTCCGGTACGGGCCAATCAGCGCGCCGCCTAAGGCCCTCCAAGCAGGGCCCCCTCAGGCCGGCCGGCCTCCAAAGGCATGTCAGGCCCGCCAAGAGCGCTATTGCCGGTCCGCGGGGCTGGGATTACCCTGCGTTTCCCGCTTGACCGGGCAAAAAGCCGACCCTATAACGCGCGCAACGAAAGTTCGGACGACGCAAGCAATGCGCAATATTATTATTCTCGTAGTAGAGGTTCGGACACTGGCCGGGTAGCCCACTGCTACCCTCGGTGAGTGTCCGGACGTGGCCCCTTCGCGGGCCTTTTTTATTGGCTGCAGCAGAAGCGACAGGACGAGCGGAAAAGGAAGCCGATCATGACCAAGCACACGGCGACGAAGGAAACCACCGAGCCCCGGCAGATGACCGGCGCCGAAATGGTGATTCAGGCCATGGCCGATCAGGGGGTGAAGCACCTGTTCGGCTATCCGGGCGGCGCGGTGCTTCCGATTTACGACGCGCTGTTCGCGCAGAAGGACGTTCGCCACATCCTGGTCCGCCACGAGCAGGGCGCCGTCCACGCTGCCGAGGGCTATGCCCGCTCGACCGGGAAGGTCGGTTGCGTGCTGGTGACGTCCGGCCCCGGCGCCACCAACGCCGTCACCGGTCTCACCGACGCGCTGTGCGACTCGATCCCGCTAGTCTGCATCACCGGCCAGGTGCCGACGCATCTCATCGGCAACGACGCCTTCCAGGAATGCGACACGGTCGGCATCACGCGGCCCTGCACCAAGCACAATTACCTGGTGAAGCGCATCGAGGACCTGCCGCGCATCCTGCACGAGGCCTTCCACATCGCCGCCAGCGGCCGTCCGGGTCCGGTTGTGGTCGATATCCCGAAGGACATCCAGTTCGCCACCGGCATGTACTCGCAGCCGAAGGAATTCCCGCACACGGGCTATCACCCGAAGCTGAAGGCCGATCCGGCGCCGATCAAGGCGGCGATCGAACTGATGGCGCGCGCCAAAAAGCCAATTTTCTACACCGGCGGCGGCGTCATCAATTCCGGCCCGCAGGCCAGCAAACTGCTGCGCGAACTGGTGCAGGCCACCGGCTTCCCCATCACCTCGACCCTGATGGGCCTTGGCGCCTATCCGGCGGCCGATCCGCAGTGGCTCGGCATGCTCGGCATGCACGGCACGCTGGAAGCCAACATGGCGATGCATGACTGCGACGTCATGGTCTGCGTCGGCGCGCGCTTCGACGACCGCATCACCGGGCGCCTCGACGCCTTCTCGCCGAACTCGAAGAAAATCCACATCGACATCGATCCGTCGTCAATCAACAAGAACGTCCATGTCGATATTCCGATCATCGGCGATTGCGGGCATGTCCTTCAGGACATGCTGCATCTGTGGAAGTCCGAGAAGAAGCAGGCCGACTAGAAGGCCATCGAGGACTGGTGGAAGCAGATCGGCAAGTGGCGCGCCCGCAAGTCGCTGGCCTATCGTCCGTCGAACGAGGTGATCAAGCCGCAATACGCCATCCAGCGGCTGTTCGAGCTGACCAAGGATCGCGACACCTACATCACGACCGAAGTCGGTCAGCACCAGATGTGGGCGGCGCAGTTCTATCACTTCAACGAGCCGAACCGCTGGATGACTTCGGGGGGCCTCGGCACCATGGGCTACGGCCTGCCGGCCTCGGTCGGCGTGCAGCTCGCGCATCCCAAGGCACTGGTCATCGACATAGCCGGCGAAGCCTCGGTGCAGATGACGATGCAGGAACTGTCGACGGCGGTGCAGTACCGGCTGCCGATCAAGATCTTCATCCTCAACAACAGCTACATGGGCATGGTGCGGCAATGGCAGGAACTGCTGCACGGCAGCCGCTATTCGGAGAGCTACTCCGAAGCGCTCCCGGATTTCGTCAAGCTGGCCGAGGCGATGCACGCCGTCGGCATCCGCTGCGAGAGGCCGGGCGATCTCGATCACGCCATCAAGGAGATGATCGATATCGACCGCCCGGTGCTGTTCGACTGCGTCGTCGACAAGGCGGAGAACTGCTTCCCGATGATCCCGTCGGGCAAGGCGCATAACGAAATGATCCTCGGTGACTCGGGCGTGTCTCTCGACGACGCCATCACCGAGGAAGGCAAGATGCTGGTTTGAGAAGGATGAGTGTTGTGAACGCCAACGTCCCGTCGAGCACGTCGCACTATCCGACCGCGACCAATGTGCAGAAGCCGGAAACCCACACGCTGTCGGTGCTGGTCGACAACGAGCCGGGCGTGCTTGCCCGCGTCATCGGCCTGTTTTCCGGGCGCGGCTACAACATCGAGTCGCTGACGGTGTCCGAGACCGAGCACCAGAAGCATCAGTCGCTTATTACCGTAGTCACCACCGGCACGCCGATGGTGATCGAGCAGATCAAGAACCAGCTCGATCGACTGGTCCCGGTGCATCGGGTCGTCGACATGACCCTCTCCGGCAAGGCGATCGAGCGCGAGCTGGCGATGGTGAAAGTCGCCGGCAAAGGCGATAACCGTGTCGAGGCCTTGCGCCTCGCCGATGCCTTCCGCGCCCGCGTCATCGATGCCACCACCGAGAGCTTCGTGTTCGAGATCACCGGCAAGAGCGAAAAGATCGAGCAGTTCGTGGCGCTGATGCTGCCGCTTGGTTTGGTCGAAGTGTCGCGCACGGGGATCGCGGCGATCGCGCGCGGGCCGGACCCGATGTAAATGCCGTACGACATGTTCGCGGCGCTGGTGGTGTTCGTGTTTGCGACCGCGTTCACACCGGGGCCTAACAACATCATGGTGACGGCCTCCGGCGTCAATTTCGGCTTCATGCGGACCATTCCGCACATGGCCGGGATTACCGTCGGTTTCGTCGTGCTGCTGCTCGCGGCGGCGGCGGGCCTCGGCCTGATCTTTACGGCGGCCCCGGTGCTGCAGACCGGGCTCAAGATCGCCGGCGCGCTTTATATGCTGTGGCTGGCCTGGAAGGTGGCGAATTCGCGCCCTGCGCCCTCAAACGGCGATGTCGAACTGGGGCAGCCCTTGACCTTCTGGCAGGCCGCCGCCTTCCAGTGGGTCAATCCGAAGGCGCTGGTCATGAGCCTGACCATGGTGGCGCTGTTCGTGCGGCCCGAGGGGCGGGTGCTCGACACCGCCATCCTGATCGCGATCAATATCGTTTTCACGGTGGCGACGGTTGCCACCTGGACCGGTTTCGGTGTGGCGCTACGGGGCCTGCTCAGCAATCCGCGCCACGCCAGAATCTTCAATATCGTCATGGCACTGCTCCTCGTGGCGAGCATCGTTCCGATGGTTCTTTAGGGCCAATTCCAGCGCCTGTGGGGCTTGTGGGGCGGTGCCGGGCGTCCTAGAAGCATTGCCGATTTTCCCCCGGGCAAGGCAACTAATCCAAGTAGAGGAACACCAATGCGGGTTTATTACGATCGCGACGCCGACCTCAACCTGATCAAGGGTAAGAAGGTCGCCGTCATTGGCTATGGCAGCCAGGGCCACGCCCACGCGCTCAATCTGCGCGACTCCGGCGTCAAGGATGTCGTGATCGCGCTGCGCAAGGGCTCGCAGGGCATCAAGAAGGCCGAAGGTTCGGGCTTCAAGACCATGGAAGTCGCCGAGGCCGCCAAGTGGGCCGACGTGATGATGATGCTCACCCCTGACGAGTTGCAGGGCGACATCTACCGCGATCACCTCCACGCCAACATGAAGGAAGGTGCGGCGCTGCTGTTCGCGCACGGCCTCAACGTGCACTTCAACCTGATCGAGCCGCGCGCCGATCTCGACGTGCTGATGGTTGCGCCGAAGGGCCCGGGCCACACCGTGCGTTCCGAATACGCCCGCGGCGCCGGCGTGCCGTGCCTCATCGCGATCCACAAGGACGCATCGGGCAACGCCCATGACCTCGGCCTGTCCTATGCCTCAGCGATCGGCGGCGGCCGCGCCGGCATCATCGAAACCACATTCAAGGAAGAATGCGAGACCGACCTGTTCGGCGAGCAGGCCGTGCTGTGTGGCGGCGTGGTCGAACTGATGAAGGCCGGCTACGAGACCTTGTGCGAAGCCGGCTACGCGCCGGAAATGGCTTACTTCGAGTGTATCCACGAAATGAAGCTGATCGTGGATCTGATCTACGAAGGCGGCATCGCCAATATGAACTACTCGGTCTCGAACACCGCGGAATACGGCGAATACGTCACCGGCCCGCGCATCATCACCGCGGAAACCAAGGCGGAGATGAAGCGCGTGCTGAACGACATTCAGTCCGGCCGCTTCACGCGCGACTGGATGCTCGAGAACAAGGTCAACCAGACTTCGTTCAAGGCGACCCGCGCCAAGCTCGCCGAGCACGGCGCCGAGGTCGTCGGCGCCAAACTGCGCGAGATGATGCCGTGGATCAAGGAGCGCGCGATGGTGGACAAGAGAAAAAACTAATCGTTATCGCTGATAAAACACATTAGGCCCGCCGTTTTGGCGGGCCTTTTTGTTGCGCCCGCCGCGTGGCAGAATGCTTCCAGAGAGGGGAGGCCGACATGTCAGACCGCATGGAAATGGAAAGGCTCATCCACGCGCTGTACGGCGCACGGGTTGCCAATGACATTGCGACCGTTGAGCGGTCGTTCGCCGATGACGCTCGATTCGAAATACTCGGCAGCAATCCCGCCGCGGTAAAGACCGCGGGCAAGCAGAATATTGTCGCGGCCACAGAAGCCTTGATGAAAACCTTTGTCATGGATGATCTGGAGATCATCGCTCTGCTGATCGACGGCAATCGCGCAGCGGTGCAGTGGCGCGTGGCGATCAAGCCGGCGGGGAGCGGCGTGCCGGTGACGGCGGACCTGATCGACATTATCACGATCGAGAACGGCAAGGTTACGGCTCTGACCGAGATCTGCGATTCCGCGCTGGCCATGCAGATCGCGGGGCCTGCGCCCCGGCTTCAGATGGCCTGATCGCGAAGCGCGGGCAGCGGCCCGCCGTTTCGCCGCCATTGCAATGTGCGCCTGAGCCGCTAGTTTGCGCCCCGGAACGGCACGGGGATGAGAGCGGCGATGACGGCGACGACGGCGACGAGCGAGGCGGCGGTCACCCTGACCGATGTGGATGTCGCGTTCCGTCTGGCCGATGGCGGCGTGTTCCGCGCCGTGCAGAATGCCACGCTCAAGGTGGCCGACGGCGAGTTCGTCGCTATTGTCGGACCGACCGGTTGCGGCAAGTCCACGCTCCTGAACATCGCCGCCGGCCTGCTGGCGCCGGCCGCAGGTTCAGCGGACATTTTCGGCGCGCCGCTCGCCGATCTCAACCGCCAGGCCGGCTATCTCTTCCAGGCCGACGCGCTGTTCCCTTGGAAGACGGCGCTGGAAAATGTCGCCATCGGGCTGGAGATCGCCGGGGTGCCGCACGCCGAGGCGCGGGCCCGGGCCAGGGAGTGGCTTGGCAAGGTTGGTCTCGGCGCCTTCGGCGACCGCTATCCGCACATGCTGTCGGGCGGACAGCGCAAACGGGTGGGCCTCGCCCAAGTCCTCATTCGCGATCCGAAAATCCTTTTGATGGACGAGCCCTTCGGGCCGCTCGACGCGCAGACCCGCCAGATCATGGGCAATCTGTTGCTCGATTTATGGAGCGCTGACCGCAAGGCGGTGCTGTTCGTCACCCACGATCTGGAGGAGGCGATCGCGCTGTCGGACCGGGTGGTGATCATGTCGGCCGGTCCGTCGTCGCGCATCATCGGCGATTGGATTGTGACGCTGCCACGGCCGCGCGACATCTCTGAGGTCAAGCTCGATCCGGCTTTCCACGATCTGCACCGCGAGATCTGGCACATGCTCAAGGAAGAGGTGATCAAGGGTTATCAGCAGGCGGAGGGGAAGTGATGTCCCGCGTAACGCTTCTCACGCTCCAGATCATGGTCGCCGTCGTGTCGCTGCTGCTCTGGCACGTGCTCACGACTTATCCGATTTTCGGCCGGTTGATTCTGCCACCCTTCTTCTTTTCCAATCCGTTCGATGTCGCCAAGCAGATCATCGCCTGGTTCGCCTCCGGCGTGATCTGGAAGCATCTGTACGTGACGCTGCTCGAGGCCACGCTGGCCTTCGTCATCGGCTCGATCGGCGGCATTGTGGTCGGTTTCTGGTTCGCGCGACAGCCGCGCACGGCGGCGGTGTTCGATCCTTATGTGAAGATGGCGAATGCGCTACCCCGCGTGGTGCTGGCACCGATCTTTACATTGTGGCTCGGCCTCGGCATCTGGTCGAAGGTGGCGCTCGGTGTCACGCTCGTGTTTTTCATCGTGTTCTTCAACGTCTATCAGGGCGTCAAGGAAGTCTCGCCCACGGTGCTCGCCAATGCGCGCATGCTCGGCATGAACGAGCGGCAGCTGATGCGTCATGTCTATTGGCCGTCGGCGCTGTCGTGGATGTTTTCGTCGCTACACACGTCGGTCGGCTTCGCCGTGGTGGGGGCGGTGGTGGGGGAATATCTTGGTTCCGCCGCGGGCCTCGGCTACCTGATCCAGCAGGCCGAAGGCATTTTCGACGTCGCTGGCGTTTTCGCCGGCATGTTCGTGCTGGCGGCTTTCGTCATCGTGATCGACATGGTCGTCACCGTGGTCGAGAAGCGGCTGCTGATCTGGCGTCCGCAGGTGGGCGAGGCCAAGCCCTGAGGGCCGCCTTGGCCTGTTACGGTTCCGTCATTTCGGCCTAGGCAATCCAGCGCGGCTGGCCTAGATTTCGTGCCAACGACCCAAAAAATACGGAGGAAACGAATGTCCAAGCTGTTCCGCCGCGCCGCCACCGCGGCTGCCGCGCTTGTTCTGTCGGCCGGCCTGATGGCGGGCACCGCGCTCGCCCAGACCAAGGTGAAGCTCGCCATCGGTGGCGCTGCGTGCCTGTGCTACCTGCCGACCATGCTGGCGCATCAGCTCGGCGAGTACAAGAAGGCCGGCGTCGACGTCGAGGTGATCCAGTTTAAGGGTGGCTCCGAGGCGCTCAAGGCCGTAATGGGCGGCAGCGCTGATGTGGTCTCCGGCTATTTCGACCACACCGTCAATCTGGCGGCCAAGGGCCAGAGCCTGCAGTCCTTCGTGGTTTACGACCGCTATCCGGGCTTCGCGCTGGTGGTCTCGCCCAAGCACACGGCGTCGATCAAGTCGATCAAGGATCTCGCCAACAAGAAAGTCGGTGTCAGCGCCCCCGGTTCGTCGACCGACTTCTTCCTCAAATACATCCTCAGCAAGAACGGCGTCGATCCGAACTCGGTCGCGGTCATCGGCGTCGGCCTCGGCGCCACGGCGGTCGCATCGATGGAGCAGGGCGAGATCGAAGCCGCCATCATGCTCGATCCGGCGGTGACGCTGCTGGCTGGCAAGTATTCGGACCTGAAGATTCTCAGCGACACGCGCTCGCAGAAGGACACGCTCGCCGTGTTCGGCGGCGAGTATCCGGGCGGCGCGCTCTACACCAAGGCTGACTGGATCGCCTCGCACGAGAAGGAAGTGCAGGGCATGACGAACGCGATCATCGCCACGCTGAAGTGGATCCACTCGCATACGCCGGAGGAGATCGCCGAGAAGATGCCGCCCGAGCTCGTCGGCAAGGACAAGGCGCTCTACATCGCGGCGCTCAAGAACACGCTGCCGATGTTCTCGGAAACGGGCAAGATGGATCCGAAGGGCGCGGAAGCCGTGCTCGCGGTATTCAGCCAATCGGTGCCGGCGATCCGCGACGCCAAGATCGACCTCTCGAAGACCTACACCAACAAGTATGTCGAGGCGGCGGGCAAGACGAACTGACGAAGCCCCGTGTGCTCGATCTGATAGGAAACGGCGGGGAACTTCCCCGCCGTTTCTGTTATTGTGGCGCGCATGAATCTCGTTTCCATCCAGTCCCACGTCGTCTACGGCCATGTTGGCAACTCGGCAGCGGTGTTTCCACTGCAGCGCATGGGGGTCGAGGTCTGGCCGATCCATACCGTGCAGTTCTCCAACCACACCGGTTACGGCGGCTCGAGAGGCGAGGTGTTCGGGCCCGGACTCATCCGCGACCTGATGGCGGGGCTGGAGGCGCGCGGCGCGCTGTCGGCGTGCGACGGTCTGTTGTCAGGCTACATGGGCAGTCCCGAGATCGCCGAGGCGATCGTGGAGGCAGTGTGTACTGTGCGGCGCGCCAATCCGGCGGCCCGCTATTGCTGCGATCCTGTGATCGGCGATGTCGGCAAGGGCGTGTTCGTGCGCGAGGGCATTCCCGAGTTTATCAAAACCAAGGTACTCCCCGCCGCTGATATCGTCACGCCAAACCAGTTCGAGCTCGACTATCTCACTGGGCGGACGTCGCGCACGCGCGACGAGGTACGCGACTCCGTCAAGGCGTTGCACGACCTCGGCCCGCGTGCGGTGCTGGTGACGTCGCTCAACACCGACGAGACGCCGGACGGCTCGATCGACATGGTCGCTTCCGACGATATCGGCTGCTACCGGCTGCGGACGCCGAGGCTGCAGCTCGTCGCCAACGGCGCCGGCGATTTGATCGCGGCCTTGTTCTTCGTGCACTATTTGCGTCAGGGTGGCGCCGGAGAAGCACTGGCCCGGGCCGGCAGCACGGTGTTCGGCATTCTGCAGAAGACGATGGAAGCGGGAGCCAGCGAAATCCAGGTGGTGGCGGCCCAGCAAGAGGTGGTCGAACCGAGCCGCCGTTTCGATGTTGAAACACTGATCGCGCCGCCGCGCCAACCGGAGAGATTGCTTTAGCCATGCGCCGACGTCTCATCACTCTCGACGTGTTCACGCGCCGGCGCTTTGCCGGCAATCCGCTCGGCATGGTGCTTGAGTCTGAAGGTCTCGGCACGGATGCGATGCAAACCATCGCCCGCGAAATCGGCCATCCGGAGACGGTGTTCGTGCTGCCGCCGCAGGATCCCGGCCACAAGGCGGCGATGCGTATTTTCACGCCAGCCTCCGAGCTGCCGTTTGCCGGCCATCCGACGGTAGGCGCCGCGGTCGGGCTGGCGCGCGCTTCCGGCGGCGGCCGCCAGAGCCTTGTCATCGAGGAAAAGGTCGGCCCCGTGTCCTGTGTCGCGCAGATGCACGACGCCGATTCCGGCTTTGCTGAATTCAAGCTGCCGCATTTGCCGGAGCGCGTCGGCGATCTGTCTGATGCCGCCACCATAGCGGCGGCGCTGAGCCTGAACGCCGCCGATATCGATGCGGATGCCTATCCGCCGTCGCGTTGGTCGGCCGGCGTCGCCTTCAGCATGGTGCCGGTGCGCTCGCTTGAGGCCGCGGCACGAGCGAAGCCTGATCCTGCGCTATTCGACAAGGCGTTCGCCTTCGGGGGGCACGCGATGGTCTATGTCATCTGCGCCGAGACGGCGAACGCCTCGCATCAGGTCCACGCCCGCATGTTCGCGCCATCGCGCGGCATCGCCGAGGACCCCGCCACCGGCAGCGCGGCGGCCGCCTTCGCCGGCCTTTACGCCACGAGCAAAGGGCTCGCCGACGGCGCCCACAAACTCACAATAGAGCAAGGCTACGAAATGGGCCGCCCGAGCGAGATGCGGCTATCGCTCAAGGTCGAAGGCGGCGCGCTGCGCGAAGCCTCGATCGGCGGCGATGCCATTGTCGTGAGCGAGGGTGTCATCGAAGCATGACCGGCAACGGCAAGGTCGTCCATGTCGATCGCCTCGAGCTGACGTTCGAGCCGCGGTCCTGGGCTTATGCCGACGTCAACCGTCGCGATATCGACGCGTTGTTTGCCGAGACGAAGAGCAAAAAGCCGGCGCTGTTCAACGGCCGCGTGCTGTTGATGCACCGTTGCGAAATCGAAAATGGCGTCTTGAGCGGGGGCTTCCTGGAGGCCGACTACGCCAGCTTTACGTTCTGGATCGCATCGGGCCGGCCCAAAGCCGGCATCTACGATTGTTTCGGCGCCGCGGCGGTGATGTCGTCGGACGGCGCCTTCCTGCTCGGCGAAATGGGCGTACACACCTTCAACGCGGGCCAGATCTATTTCCCTTGCGGCACGCCGGATCTGAACGACCTCGTCGGCCGCCGCGTCGATTTCGACATGAGCGTGCGGCGTGAGCTCAAGGAGGAGACCGGGCTCGACGCGTCCGAATTGTCCGACGAACGGGGCTGGACCCTGGCGATCGATGGCGAACTCATCTGCGCCATCAAGGCCTTACGGTCGCGGTTGACGGCGGAAGTGTTGCGCGGACGAATGCTGAAGCATCTGGCGCGTGAACAACAGCCCGAACTCGCCGACATCAGGATAGTCCGTAGCTCGAAAGACTTTAGGCCGGCGATGCGGCCCTATGTCCGCATCTTCCTGAGCCACCGGTTTGCCGCCTGAGAGGAGGCGCTTCATGAAGCTCGACCAGATTGCCAAGCGCTATCGCATCGATCAGCCCGGCAAGTTCAGGCTCGCCGATCACGACCCATCGGATTGTTGCGGGCTGACCATCGACAAGGACGACGCCAAAGCCCTGCTTAAGGAGGGCGTCGAGCGCCTCGCCGAACTGCAGGAGCGGCTCTACGCCGACAATCGCTGGTCGGTGCTGGTCGTGCTGCAGGCGATGGATGCCGCCGGCAAGGACAGCCTGATCAAGCATGTCATGAGTGGCGTCAATCCGCAGGGTGTGCAGGTCGTCTCCTTCAAGCAGCCGAGCGCGGAAGAGCTCGACCACAATTTCCTCTGGCGCATCGCCCGTGCGTTACCGGAGCGCGGCCGTATCGGCATCTTCAATCGTTCGCATTACGAGGAAGTGCTGGTGGTGCGCGTGCACCCGGAATATCTCAAAGGACAATGCCTGCCGGCCGCCGTGAACGGCAAGGACATCTGGCATCAGCGCTTCGATGACATCCGAGCCTTCGAAAGGCATCTGGCGCGCAACGGCACCTTGATCCTTAAATTCTTTCTCAACGTGTCGCGCGACGAGCAGCGCAAGCGTTTCCTCGACCGGATCGACGAGCCGGGCAAGCGCTGGAAATTCTCCATGGGCGATGTCGCCGAGCGCAAGCTGTGGCCGCAATACATGGCCGCCTATGAGGACGCCATTCGCGAAACCTCGACGCCGGAGGCGCCGTGGTACGTGATCCCGGCGGACAAGAAGTGGTTCACCCGGTTGGCGGTTGCCGGTGCGCTGGTCGATGCGCTGGACGGCCTAAAGCTGAGCTATCCGAAGGTCGAAGGCGCGGCCTTGGAGGAACTGGAGAAGGCGAGGGCGGCCTTGAAGGCGGAAAAGTAGATGGCCGCAGAACGGTCAGCCATGCTGACCTATTGAGCGCTTGCCGGCCGCCGCCAGCATCGGCTAGAAGGGCCCGATCCGGCCCCGTTTAAGACGGGCTTTACCGGAATCGCCGACTGTACCGGTCGCAACGAGGGTTTTGATGCCAATGCCGACGCGCCAGCAGTTCTGCGCGATCGACGACCTGGCGGCCTTGCAGGGCCCGCCGGCGGCCTCCCTCATTCTGGGCTCGCTCCTTCTCCTTACCCGCCCCTGAGGGCCGGCTGGGCTTGCGCCTGGGCACTCGGGGGGACTGACGGAGACATCCCAAAAAGCGCCCTTCGGTCATGAATCCGGGCGCAGGATATAGAGAAGGATAATTCCAAATGGCTACCCAGACCCCGTCCGGTAAGGACCGCGTCGTCATCTTCGACACCACCTTGCGCGACGGCGAGCAATGCCCCGGCGCCACCATGACCCACGAGGAAAAGCTCGAGGTCGCCGAACTCCTGGACACGATGGGCGTCGACGTCATCGAGGCCGGTTTCCCGATCGCCTCGGAAGGCGACTTCGCCGCCGTCAACGAGATCGCCCGCCGCGCCAAGAACTCGGTGATCTGCGGCCTGTCGCGCGCCGCGCCCAAGGACATCGACCGCTGCGCCGAAGCCATCAAGCCGGCCAAGCGCAACCGCATCCATACCTTCCTGTCCACCTCGCCGGTGCACATGAAGTACAAGCTCCAGAAGGAGCCGCACGAAGTCTACGAGATGGTGATCGCGCAGGTCACGCGCGCCCGCAGCCATACCGACGACGTCGAGTGGTCGAGCGAGGACGGCACCCGCACCGAGTTCGATTTCCTGTGCCGCTGTGTCGAGGCCGCCATCAAGGCCGGCGCCACCACCATCAACATCCCCGATACGGTAGGCTACACCACGCCGGAGGAATACCGCGACCTGTTCCGCCGCGTGATCGAAAACGTGCCGAACTCCGATAAGGCGGTATTCTCGGTGCATTGCCATAACGATCTCGGCATGGCGGTCGCCAATTCGCTCGCCGGCTGCATGGGCGGCGCGCGGCAGATCGAATGCACCATCAACGGCATCGGCGAGCGCGCCGGCAATGCCGCGCTGGAAGAGATCGTGATGGCGATCAAGACGCGCAACGATGTCTTCCCGTTCGCGACCGGCATTGACGCCACCATGCTGACGCGCGCCTCCAAGCTCGTCGCGGCGGCGACCTCGTTCCCGGTGCAGTACAACAAGGCCATCGTCGGCCGGAACGCCTTCGCGCATGAGAGCGGCATCCATCAGGACGGCATGCTCAAGAACGCACAGACCTACGAGATCATGACGCCGGAATCGGTCGGCGTGAAGCAGACCTCGCTGGTCATGGGCAAGCATTCCGGTCGCCACGCCTTCCAGCACAAGCTGGAGGAATTGGGCTACCAGCTCTCCGACAACCAGTTGCAAGACGCCTTCGTGCGCTTCAAGGCCTTGGCCGATCGCAAGAAGCAGATCTACGACGAGGATATCGAAGCGCTGGTCGATGAGGAAATCGCCACCGCACATGATCGCGCCAAGATCGTGTCGCTCACCGTCATCGCCGGAACTATGGGCCCGCAGACCGCGACGCTCACCATCGATATCGACGGCAAACACACCACGCATCAGGCGACCGGCAACGGCCCGGTGGACGCGATTTTCAACGCCATCCACGCCATCGTGCCGCACGAGGCCAAGCTCGAACTGTATCAGGTTCACGCGGTCACCGAGGGCACCGATGCGCAGGCGGAAGTGTCGGTACGTCTGGCGAGCGAAGGGCGGTCCTTTACCGCCAAGGGCGCCGATCCGGACACTTTGGTTGCTTCGGCCAAGGCCTATCTCGGTGCGCTCAACAAAATGATGAGCAAGCGTGGCAAGGTGCCCGGCGTGGAGAAGCGCATTCACGCCAACGAAGTCTGATCTCTTCTACCCGTCTGAATCAAAACGTCGCGCTCTGTTTTGAACGCGGCGTTTTTCTTGCTCGGCCGGAGGCATCGGCAACAGCAAAACAGCTTGTGATGCTAGTACTCTCGCTTGGCCTCCTGCATCAATTCAGCGAGTTCCTCATCCGGCTCGGTTAGCGTGCCCGTTTCGGCGATTTCCAAGGACGCCGGCGGCGCGATCACCCGGTGGCGCCAGATGCCTCCAACGACCGCTGCGAGGGCCACGGCGCTGACCGATAGCGCCACAGTATCGTTGGGGTGGAAGAGAACCACCCCCGACACCACTGCCAGAAGCATTCGCAGGCCGGCGTCCAGGCTCTTGTTCGTGGTGTAGCGCCCGAACATCGCAAATGCCGCGCCCGCCGTACCCACCATCATCGCGACGGTGTTGAGAACCTGCGTCCAGCCCGGCGTGATAACCATTTCCGAGCGCGTGAAGATAGCAAAAGTCATGAGGGTGACCGGCAGACACAGCTTCAATGCCTCCCACATCGTCCGCATGAAGGAGGTTTCGGCGATGCGAGCCGATATTGCCGCCGTGAGCGACGTTGGCGGCGACAGCTCTCCCCACACCGACAGCAGGAAGATGAAGAAGTGCGCGACCCACGGATTGATGCCAAGGCTCGTGAGCGGTGGCACGATGACGACCGCGCCGATGATGTAGGTCGCGGTCGGCGGCAGGCCGGCGCCGACCAGCCAGCCGAAAATATACGCCATCGCGATCATGGCGGCGACGTGCCACGCGCCGAGATCGAGCAGCATGCCACCCATGCGGTTGATGAAGCCTGTGACCGTGAACAGGCCGATCATGATGCCGAGCGTGGCCAGAAGCAGTGTCAAATACGACGTCATGTCGGCATGTGTTTCAAGGCATAGCCGCACATTGCCGAGAATCGTCTGTCGCGCGACCTGCGGATCCTTCAGCGCGTATTTGAAGTACAGGAACGCAGCGAGCAGGAGTGCAAACATGAAGCCGGCGGCATAGATGGCGGCGAGTAGCTCACCGGTGCCGACGATGCCAAGATGGTAGATGAGGAAAAGAACCGAGATGAAAAAGATTGACGTCTTGACGCGGTCATAGAGGGGTACTACTGGCGGCGCCACGCTGTCCCGCGGCAGCAGGCGGACACACAGAAGATAGACGGACAGCGCCAGCGTGATGTAATAGACCGCGGCGAGGGAGAAGCCGCGCACGACGACGTCCCAGTAGGGAACGCCCAGGAACTCGGACATCAGAAATGCGCCGATGCCCATCATCGGCGGCATGAGAAGCCCTCCCATGGACGCGGCCGACTCGATAGCGGCAGCGACCGCGGGCGGTACGCCATAGCGTTTCATGAGTGGAATGGTGATGCTGCCGACGACCACGGCGTTCGCCGAGCCGCTGCCGCTGATCATGCCGATGGAGAGCGAACCCATGACGGCCGTCTGCGGCACCATCTGGCGCGAACGTCCGGCAAGGCGGCGCATGACATTGATCATGGCGCTCTGCGCGCCGAAGCCCTGCGCTGCAGCGGCCAGCAGAAGGAATGCAGCGATCAGGGTGAGGGCGATCTGCCCGTAGATGCCATAGATGCCCGTCGAAAATTCGACGGTACTGGACGTGACGATGCGGTGGAACGACGTTCCCGGATGCCAGAAGAAGTCGACCGGGCTGAGGTAGCCGTACAGCGTGTAGAAGACCAGGACAAGGTTGATCCAGAACAGCACCGGATGGGCAAGACGTGAGAGCTCCATGACGAGCAGGAAAACCAGCAGGCCGACGATGAAATCCTGCGTGGTGTAGGAGCCCTGGCGATAGATCGCGATCTCCTCGAACTCCCACCAGAAGTGCCAGAATGCGTAGGCGCAAATGCCGAGATAGAAGACGACGATGATGTCGTTTACCCGGGGCGGCAACCATTTATAGAGGTAGTTTTCCCGGTACATGAACAGGATCTGCAGGATCAGCGCGATCGACATCACGCGCGCGACCAGCTCCTGCGGGCCGCCGGAGCCCGTGTAGAAATACCAGCCAAGCCAGACGAACTGGATGATCGCGAATATCAGGATCAGGTTGCTGAGATTGAATTGCCGTTTGATCCCATCGTTCGTCATAGCGTTCCCCACGTGTTTGTTATCTTCGCCGGTTCTTGCGCCAGCGGCCCGGTGCAATGACGCGACCGATGCCTCCCTCCCTGGCGTTCATGCCGGTGTGCTAACAGATACGAGGCGGGAACCTGCGTTCCCGCAAGCTCCCGCCCCGCAATGGCGTCCTCCGGGAGATCAGCCGCTTGTGGTGGCAATCTTCCACTTGTCGTCCCAGGCCTTCTGTTCCTTGAGGAACTTGGCGAGGCCCGGATGGACCGGGACCTCAGGATTGGCCTTGATGCCTTGCACCTGCATGCCGACGAAGTCCTTTGCCAGCGGGGCAAAGCCGGGCTCCGACTTGGCCAGGGCCGCGCTGTTCTTGTGGAATGCGCTGACCAGCTTGTAAACGACGTCTTCCGGCATATCGGCGCGGACGTTGTATCCGAACAGGATCGGGACGCCGTAGATGGTCTTCACGCCGACGTCCTTGGCGAACACCTTCGGATCGACTTCGGAGATCCCAAGACCGGCGGCCTTCAACTTCTCGACTTCATCCGGGCACGGATTGACGATGGAGATATCCATGCGGACTTCGGTTTCCTTCCAGTACGGCACCAGCGAGCGGCCGGCCGTCGTATAGGCGACCGAGCCCGCGATGGTGCCGCCCTTGAGCGCATCGGACTGGGTCTTGGGGTCGATCTGGACGTGCTTGAAGTCGTAGCCCAGCGCCTTGTACATGCGCTGGAAATTGAGCCAGTTCATGAACCCGGCGGGGGTGTAGAAGGTCGGCTTGCCGCTGAGATCCTTCAGGCACTTGTATTGCGCGACCTTTTCGGTCGGCACCGCCATGAAGGATTCCATCGGATAAGCATACCAGGTGTGGACGAGCTTGCCCTTCCCCGGGGTGTAGTTCTTGAAGCCGCCTTCGCCCCCGTAAAGCTGGGTCATGCCGACGTCGGCGGTGTAGCCGATCTCACCGTTGCCATCCATCGCCGCCTTCATGGCGCCCGTTGTGGACGGGTAGGGATTGACGGTGACGGTGTACTCGCCGCCGAGCGCTTCTTCGGCGACCTTGGCCATCGTGGCGGCAACCTTATAGCCGTAGGAGTCGATGCTGGACGTCGACCAGCGGATCGATTTGCGCTCCTGCGCCGTGGCCGGCTGCGGGATCGACAGCAGGATAGCGACGGCCGCGGTAGAAGCCGCGAGCGAATACATCTTAAGTTTAGACTTCATATTGTCTCCTCCGGTGTCGCGCTGTTTTTCTGTCGCCCGGTATGGATGGGCTATGCGCTGGTCTCAGACAAGCATCATCGCCGAGTAACCGTGCGATGCCTAGACGTAACTTCGCCACGGGGGTGTAGTCGATGAGAGGTAATATAGTAGTTCAAGCGCAACTGTGGTCAAGTCCGTGGGTTGATGACCGCGGTGGCAAGCCGGGCAGTCTGCTACCGCCGCGACGGCAGTATTGCCGGGGCAATTCGGCGCGCGTGCCAGTCACCAGCGAAGAACCCCGTTCTCGTCTTTGGATCGATGAACAAACGTCAATGAACATTGCCATCATTTAATGTCTATCGAGCGTCTAAGTCGAAGCGAGGCCGCAGGTTTTCTCTCGTCACCTTCGTTGAATGGCTATCTGAATAGTTGTTGCCATGGAGGTGGCTATGTTGAAGTACGTTCTTGCCGGTACGACTGCGCTTGCGATCGCCGGAGGCTCTCTTGCTTACGCTCAAAAGGGACCCGATGGTCCGAGAGGCGCCGAGCGCTGGCGTCCGACGGCGGAAGATATGGCGGCGTTCGGCGACGCCCGCATCGCCGCGCTGAAGGCCGGTCTCAAGCTCACGTCCGAGCAGGAGAAGAACTGGCCGGCGGTCGAGTCCGCGCTGCGCGATTTCGCCAAGCAGCGCTCGGAGCGCTTTGCCGCGCGGGCCTCGGCCGACAAGCCGGTCGACCGCTTCGAACGGCTGAGCCAGCGCGCCGACGCGATGACGCAGCAGGGTGCGGCGCTGAAGAAGCTCACCGAAGCGGCGGGCCCGCTCTACAAGAGCCTCGACGACTCCCAGAAGAAGCGTTTCTGGGCGCTCGCGCGGCTCGGCGGTGAGCGCGGCGGCTGGCACCGCGGCGGCTGGCATCGCGGCGGCCATCACGGTCACCACGGCTACGGTCGCATGGATAACCGGGGTCCTCGTGGTCCAATGGGAGGCCCGGGTGCCGGAACGGAAGCTCCACGGCCGCAGTAATGACGGGCAGGGCGCGGTATAGCGCCCGGTCCCGACGCGAAGTGGATGGCCTGCGGCATCTCTCCCGGGAGACCGCTCCCCATCCCAGAAACCGCCGGGTTCGCCCGGCGGTTTTTGCGTTGTGGATCGAGGGCTTAGCGGGCCACTGCGAGCGGGTATCAGCGCTTGCCATGGCGGGATCGCTTTGCTACAGGGACCGCCTTGCCGATGGAGCCTTCGGGCCGTTGGCAATCAGGGCGCTTAGCTCAGTTGGTAGAGCAGCTGACTCTTAATCAGCGGGTCGTAGGTTCGATCCCTACAGCGCCCACCATTTCCTCCGGAAAAGTCTGGCAGATTCTGTGGCGACGGCACGCGGCCGTGCCGCATCGCAAGCCTAGACGCGGCTGTAGACGTCTTCCAGGCGCTCGATGTCGTCCTCGCCGAGATAGCTGCCGGTCTGCACTTCGATGAGCTCGAGCGGAATCTTGCCCTTGTTGGCAAGGCGGTGCACCGAGCCGATCGGAACGTAGATCGACTCGTTCTCGTGCACAGCTTTGACGGCCTGCTCGATCGTCACCTCGGCGGTGCCGCTGACGACCACCCAATGCTCGGAGCGATGCCGATGGCGCTGCAATGAGAGCATGCCGCCGGGCAGTACGACGATGCGCTTGACCTGGAAGCGCTCGCCCATGTCGATTGACTCGTAATAGCCCCACGGCCGATGCACGCGGCGATGCACCACCGCTTCCGGCCGCTTGTCGGCTTTCAGCCTGGCGACAAGGTCCTTGACTTCCTGCGAACGCGAACGCGGCACGACCAGCGTGGCATCCGCAACGCTGACGACGACCAGATCCTCGACTCCGATCAGGGTGGTCAGGCGGCTCTCCGAATGGACCACGCAGTTCCTGGAGTCCATCAGTGCGACCTCGCCCTGCAGCACATTGCCGTTGGCGTCGGGCGCCGCGATGTCAAACAGGGCGTCCCAGCTGCCGATATCCGACCAGCGGAAATTGCCGGTCACGACCGCCGCGCGATCCGTGCGCTCCATGACGGCATAGTCGATCGACTTCTGCGGCGAGCGGGCGAAGGTCTCGGCATCGAGACGCACGAAGCCCAGATCGGTGTTGGAGCGGGCAACGCTGTCCTCGACGGCGCTGGCCATCTCGGGCTCCAGACGCGTGAGCTCCTCGAGCAGCACGTCGGCGCGGAACAGGAAGTTTCCGGAATTCCACAGGTAGCCGTCCTGCACATAGCGCGCGGCGGTGGCGAGGTCCGGCTTCTCGACGAAGCTCGCGACTTCGGCGGTGGTCGTGCCGTCGATCGGCTTGCCCGGCCGGATATAGCCGAAGCTGGTTTTCGGTTCGGTCGGCTTGATGCCGAAGGTAACGATGCGGCCGAGATCGGCGGCAGCCCGGCCGGCAACGCAGGTTTTGCGGAAGTCTTCCGGGTCGAGCACGATGTGGTCGGCGGCCAGCGCCAGAACGACGGCCTGCGGATCGCGCATCAGCGTGATGGCGGCGCCGGCGGCGATGGCGGGGCCGGAGTCGCGGCGCATCGGCTCGATGACGACGGTGACGTCGATGCCCAGTTCCTCGGCCTGCCGGCGGGCGAAGAAATGAAAGTCCGGGCCGGTGACGACGATCGGCGTGCCGAATTCGGGGCCGCGAACGCGGAGCAGGGTCTCTTGATAGGTCGAGTGCTTGCCCATCAGCGGCAGGAACTGCTTGGGCAGGGCATCGCGCGACACCGGCCAAAGGCGCGTACCGGCGCCGCCGGCAAGGAGAACGGGAACGATCGGAGAGGCCATTCAGGTTTCCTGTCTTGAACGCGCCACGCTACCACATTCGGCCCTTGTCCGGAATCGAGGCCGGCAAGGGCCTTGTTGGGCGATCAATCGGCTGCAAACACGTGCCGGATTTGGTCCGGCAGGCGCCGGCTGCCGGCATCGCCGGGAGCGCGTGACAGAGTGAGGAACGACTTAGCGTCCCTGATAGGAGGGCGTGCGCACGATCAGGCCGTCGAGCGCCTCGGTCACCGTGATCTGGCACGACAGCCGCGAATTGGCGCGCACGTCGAAGGCGGCGTCCAGTTCGGCGTCCTCGGACGGCGAGGGCGGGCCGACGCGCTCGACCCAGGCCTCATCGACATAGACATGGCAGGTGGCACAGGTGCAGCAGCCGCCGCATTCGGCGACGATGCTGCTGACGCCGTTGCGCAATGCCGTTTCCATGACCGAGGCGCCGAGTTCGGCCTCGACATCGTGAACGGTGCCGTCATGTTCGATGAAGGTGATCTTGGGCATGATTTCTTTACGTGTGCACGTTCAGGAGACGCCGAGCTTCTTCTGCAGGCTGGTCGACGACGTCGTGTACTGGAACACGAGGCGTTTTTCCGGGTGCACGTAATGATGCGCGCGCTGCGCCATCAGCGCGCCTTCATGGAAGCCGGACAGGATCAGCTTGAGCTTGCCGGGATAGGTGTTGATATCGCCGATGGCGAAGATCGCATTGCGGTTGGTCTCGAAGGTGGAGACATCGACCTTGATGAGATCGTCTTCCATGTCGAGGCCCCATTCGGAGATCGGGCCGAGCTTCATGGTCAGGCCGAAGAAGGGCAGCATGGCGTCGCAGGCGACGCGATCGAGCTTGCCGTCCTTGTCCTTGACCGAAATGGCTTCGAGCTGGCCGTCGGCGCCCTCGAGCGCGGCGACTTGGCCGATGCGCAGATCCATGGCGCCGGAAGCGACCAGGCTGCGCATCTTGTTGACGCTGTCGGGCGCGCCGCGAAAGTCGTCGCGGCGGTGGACGAGCGTGACGCGCTTGGCGATCGGTTGCAGATTGAGCGTCCAGTCAAGCGCGCTGTCGCCGCCGCCGACGATGACGATGTTCTTGCCGCGGAATGCATCCATCTTGCGCACCGCGTAGAACACCGACTTTTCCTCATAGGGCTCGATGCCCTCGATTGGCGGCCGCTTCGGCTGGAACGAGCCGCCGCCGGCGGCGATGACGACGACCTTGGTGTCGAAAGTTTTGCCGGCGGTGGTGGTGATGCGGTACAGCGGATCGCCAATGTTCTCGATACCGGTCACCATCTCACCGAGATGGAAGGTGGGGTTGAACGGCTTGATCTGCTGCATCAGCGCGTCGGACAGACCCTGGCCGGTGATCTCCGGGATGCCGGGGATGTCGTAGATCGGCTTCTCCGGATAGAGCTCGGCGCACTGGCCGCCGACCTTGTCGAGGATGTCGACGAGGTGTGCCTTGATATCCAGCAGGCCCAGTTCGAACACGGCGAACAGGCCACAGGGGCCGGCGCCGACGATGAGAACGTCGGTCTTGATAGTCTCGCTCATCAGGCTCATCCGGCGGGGGCCGGCTCCTTGCTTCGTGCGGGTGGCGCGATGACGCGCAACAACTCGCCGAGATTTTGCTCGGGCGTCTTGCCCGTGGTGGTGACGATGGCTTCCGCCCTGGAATAGAGCGGTTCGCGGCTCTTGAGAATAGAAATCAGGTCGTCCATCGCGCGTGCCGAATTGGCCATCGGCCGCATGTCGCCTTGCGCCATCACACGATTCATATGCTCCTGCGGCTCGGCACGCACCCAGACCGTGAAGCAGGAAGCCAGCAGCATGTCCAGCGTGCCCGGCTCAGTGACAATTGAACCTGAGGTAGCGATAACGCAGGCTTCGTGGCGGGCGAGCACATCGTCCAGTGCCTCGCGCTCCGCTCTGCGGAACGATTCCTGACCGAACATATCGAAGATTTCGCCGAGCGAAGCGCCCGCGCGACGCTCGATCTCGCGATTTAGCTCGACGAAGGGAATACCGAGATGCTCGGCAAGCAGCATGCCGAGCGTGGATTTACCGCCGCCGCGCAGGCCGATCAGCGCGATGCGCCGCCGCCGCGCCGAATCGTCGGCGTCAACCGCGCGAAAGCGCTCGCCGAGCAATCGGCGCGCCTCGGCCAGTTCGGCCGGAGACAGGCGCTCGAGGAACTGGGTGAGCAGGACGAGGTCGAGCGGCGGATCGCTGCCGTCATGGACGAGTTGGGTCACCGGCAGGCCGATGGCGCGGGCGATGCGGCGGAGGAGGACAATGGAACAGTTGCCGAGCCCGGATTCGAGCTGCGCAATATAACGCTCCGACACCTTGGCCTGGCGCGCCAGCACCTTGCGCGACATACCGCGCTGATTGCGCAACATGCGCACCCGTTCGCCCAGCCGATGCAGGTAAGCGTCGGATTCGCGTGGTGATTTCCCCGGTGCGGCTTTTGTCGGTGCCGTGTCCATAGATTGCCAATACCATGCACTATAATGCTAGTGCAACGGAATTTGCGAGTCATTATGACTTAAAACGTTGCCCGCTACCGGACGTGATGCTACAGCCTATGCAAAATAATGCATATCTTGCCATTTCTCGCAGGGAAGACACGCCGGGATGACCGACACCGCCGAGCCCCGCATCGTCGATTACCGCACCGATCCGTCGCGCTATCGTCACTGGCGTATCGAGATCGACGGTAACGTCGCCAATTTGATCATGGATGTCGATCCGGCTGGTGGCCTCAAGCCCGATTACGAACTCAAGCTCAATTCCTACGATCTCGGCGTCGATATCGAGCTCAACGACGCGGTGCAGCGGCTGCGCTTCGAGCATCCGGAAGTCCAGGCGGTCGTCATCAAGTCCGGCAAGGACAATGTGTTCTGCGCCGGCGCCAATATCCGCATGCTTGGCAAGTCGTCGCATCAGTGGAAGGTGAACTTCTGCAAGTTCACCAACGAGACGCGCCTTGCCATCGAGGACGCCAGCGTCAATTCCGGCCAGAAATACATGGCGGCCGTCAGCGGCGCCTGCGCCGGCGGCGGCTATGAACTCGCGCTCGCGGCCGACCATATCATGCTGATCGATGACCGCCGCTCGGCGGTGTCGCTGCCGGAGACGCCGCTGCTCGCGGTGCTGCCGGGCACCGGCGGGCTGACGCGCGTTACCGACAAGCGGAAAGTCCGCCGTGATCGCGCCGATTTCTTCTGCGCCACGGAAGAGGGTTTGCGCGGCGCCAAGGCGGTGGAGTGGAAACTGGTCGATGAGACGGTGCCGCCGTCGAAGTGGCAGGACGCCGTGAAGACCCGTGCCGCCGAGATCGCCCAACAGTCCGATCGGCCGGCCAATGCGAAGGGAATCGCGCTGACGCCGCTGGAGCGCACCATCGCCGACAGCCGCGTATCCTATTCGCATGTCGAGGTGGAGATCGACCGCGACAAGTCGATTGCCACTATCATCGTCAAGGCGCCGAATGAAGCGGCCCCTGGTTCGGTCGAGGCGGTACATGAAAAAGGCGCGGCGTTCTGGCCCCTGGCGATGGCGCGCGAGTTGGAGGATGCCATCCTGCATCTGCGCACCAACGAGCCGACCGTCAATCTCGTCGTGCTCAAGACCGAAGGCGACGCCAAGGCGGTACTGAGCCACGACGACGTGCTGCTCAACGGTCATAACGACTGGCTGCTGCGCGAAATCCGTCACTACGTGAAGCGGGTGTTCAAGCGCCTCGATGTCACACCGAAAACACTGATGGCGCTGGTCGAACCCGGCTCGTGCTTTGCCGGCACGCTCGCCGAACTGGTCTTCGTCGCCGACCGTTCGGCGATGCTGATCGGCACGCGCGAGGGCGATAATCGGAAGGCAGCGGCCATTACGCTCGGGAAGGCCAATTTCGGGCCGTATCCAATGGGCAACGCCCTGACACGGCTTGAGACGCGTTTTCTCGACGACAATGATTCCCTGAAGGCCGCCGAGGCGAAGATTGGCGAGCCGCTTGAAGCCGAGGATGCGCTCGAGCTCGGCCTTGTCACTTTCGCCTATGAGGATTTCGACTGGGACGACGAACTGCGCGTGATGATGGAAGAGCGTGCCTCGTTCTCCCCCGACGCGCTCACCGGCCTTGAGGCCAACCTGCGCTTCGCCGGCCCGGAGACCATGGAAACGAAAATCTTCGGCCGGCTGACCGCCTGGCAGAACTGGATCTTCCAGCGTCCCAACGCCATTGGCGAGCAAGGCGCGCTGAAGCTGTACGGCAGCGGCGTGAAGCCGACGTTTAATAAAGAGAGAGTGTAACCGTCATTCCGGGGCGCGAGCGCAGCGAGCGAACCCGGAATCCAGCAACAGACGCTGCATGTCGCGTCTGGATTCCGGGTCGGCCTGCGGCCGCCCCGGGATGACCTGAGAGGAAAACCTCATGAACATCGTCAATGTCGATTACGACGGCCTGATCCCAAACAATGTCGGCCTCAACTCCGATACACGCGTCAAGCGCGCGCTGGAGAAATGGCACCCCGGTTACATCAACTGGTGGAACGACATGGGGCCGGAGGGCTTCCAGGAGGCGCTGGTCTATCTGCGCACCGCAGTATCGGTCGACCCGAAGGGCTGGGCCAAATTCGACTATGTGAAGATGCCGGAGTATCGCTGGGGTATTCTTCTGGCGCCGCAGGTCGAGGACCGAAAGATCCCGTTCGGCGCGCATAAGGGCGAGAAGGCATGGCAGGAAGTGCCGGGCGAGTATCGCGCTCTGCTGCGCCGCCTTATCGTCATTCAGGGCGACACCGAGCCGGCCTCGGTCGAACAGCAGCGCCATCTCGGCAAGACCGCGCCGTCGCTCTACGACATGCGCAACCTGTTCCAGGTCAACGTCGAGGAGGGCCGTCACCTGTGGGCGATGGTCTACCTGCTGCACAAGTATTTCGGCAGCGAAGGCCGCGACGAGGCTGACGCGTTGCTCGAGCGCCGTTCGGGCGACGCCGATACGCCCCGTATGCTCGGCGCCTTCAATGAAAAGACGCCGGATTGGCTGTCCTTCTTCATGTTCACTTACTTTACGGACCGCGACGGCAAGATGCAGCTCGAGGCGCAGGCGCAGTCCGGCTTCGATCCATTGTCGCGTACCTGCCGTTTCATGCTGACCGAAGAAGCCCCCCACAAGTTCGTCGGCGAGACCGGCGTGACACGCATCGTCGAGCGCACTTGTGAGGCGATGAAGCAGGCCGGCATCGACGATCCGAACGATATCGAGGCGGTGCGCAAGCTCGGCGTCATCGACCTGCCGACGGTGCAGAAGAAGCTCAACCTGCACTGCTCGCTGTCGCTCGATCTGTTCGGCAACGAGATTTCGACCAACGCCGCCAACGCCTTCCATGCCGGCATCAAGGGTCGTTTCCGCGAGGAGCGCCTCACCGGCGACGACCACAGGCTTGAGAATGACACCTACAAGGTTGCCCGCCTCAAGGACGGCAAGATCGTCAACGAGGAGGCCCCGGCTTTGTCGGCCCTCAATATGCGCCTGCGTGACGACTACCTGAAGGATTGCGAGCTCGGCGTGTCACGCTGGAACAAGGCCATCGAAGCGTCCGGCATCAGCTTCCAGCTATTGCTGCCGCACCAGGCCTTCCACCGGCAGATCGGCGAGTTCTCGAAGATCAAGGCCGACCCGCAGGGCAATATCCTTACCGATGACGCGTGGGACAAGGTGCGGGACGACCACCTGCCGAACGACAATGACCGCGTCTACATTGAAGGCCTGATGCAGCCGCAGATGGAGCCAGGCAAATTCGCTTCGTGGATCTCACCGCCCAAGGTCGGCATCGACAACAAGTCGGGCGACTTCGAGTACGTGAAGCTGGCGTAGTATCTTTCGTCCCCGCGAAGGCGGGGACCCATTCTCACTGCGCCATCGAGAGACGGAGGCTATGGGTCCCCGCTTCCGCGGGGACGACTTTTACTGGAACGCTTTAATCACCTCGTCCGGTATCGCCGCGGTCTTGATCTTCTCCGGATCGTCCGGGTGCTTCACCGCCCAGACGCGCGTTTCGGTGCCTTCGTTGCGCAGGTCGCCGCCGAGCAGGATCTTGTGCTCGACCACGAAGCTCGAACGGCGGAATTCAGCGACTCGCGAGACGATTTCTATCTCGTCGCCGTATTTGACCGGCTTCATGAAATTGGCACCGGCATCGACGAGAGCGATGCCGATGATGCCGAAGCGCGTATTGATGTCGTGCGCTTTAACGCCGGTGGCGGCTTCGAACATCAGCCATGTGTTGGTGTCGAAGTAAGTGAAGAATTTCGGATTGAAGACGATGCCGGCGGGATCGCAGTCGCCCCAAGGGACGATGAAGGGGCGGCGAAGGGTGAAGGACGTCACGCGCTATGTCTCCGGCTCGAATATCATCATTGTAGAGCGCCGGCCGCGAGGTTACGAGGCCTTGCCGCCGGCTTTCTTTGGACGCGGATCAGGCCATTCGGTCCGATTGTGGGCGCTACGCTCGAAGGCGGTCGAGCGGCGCTGGCGCTTCAGCGAGGTTCGGGGCGCGATCGGCAGATGCGGGGCCTCGTCCAGCGCCAGCATCAGCCAGTCGAGATCGTCCTCCGGCGTCAACCAGCGTTCCGGCACATAGCGGGTCAGCGCGAAGGGCCGCGAATATTCCATCAGCGACTTCTTGCCGCCCGGCAGGCAGTATTCATGGACATAGGACATCACCAGCTCGCGCGGCGAGCGGTATACCGGATCGCGCCAGCGCAGCACCGGGTGGTTAGTCTTGCTGATGGCGCCCCAAAGGCCGTGCTCCTTGAACACGGTGATGATGTGATCGGAGTCGCTCGGCAGCGCCCGCATGTCGATCAGCCAGGAGCGGCGGCCGTGGAAGGCCAGCGCCGCCACGGCAAACACCGCGCCTTCAGAGCAATGCGCGACCTTGGCCTTCAGCATCCGCCGCGGCGACATCGCGGTGTCGCCGTCGAGACCGAAGTTGGCGGGTATCTTGTCGAGGAAGGACTGCACCTTGTGCGGCCTGTCGAGCCGCGCGAACAGGCGGTGCTCAGCGGGCGTGAGCAGGGCGGTCAGGCGTTTGCGGTAGGCGGGCGTCACCATCGCCGCAATCTAGGCGATTCGGGCGGCCGGCGTTCTAACGCCGGCGAGCGGGCGGCCGTTCGGGCGGTTGCGGCACCCGCACCACCTGACGGCGCGTCGCACGCGGCCGCGCCTGCGGCATCGGCACGTCCACGCCCTCGACCGCCTGGGCATGAGCAGCGGTGGCTGCCGTCTCGGCGCGGGGCGCCGGGCTGGGC
>JAEZEY010000298.1 GCA_023432845.1 Pseudomonadota bacterium | reverse complement strand
CTGTCGCCGCGGCGAAACAGCACCAGATAGGCAACCTGCACATTGGACACGACGATGTCCCACAGCACGATGCCGGCGTACTCGATCATGGCCAGCGGGTTCTGCAGCTTCACGCCCTTCGGCCAATAGGACGTGGTGATCGCGGTGATGGCGACGCCGAGCAGCACCCCGAAGACGAGTGCGCCCCAGGAGAAATCGTTGACCAGCAGCACCCACACCAGGGCGAGGACCGCGATCAGTACCGGGTGGCGCAGGAAGATTCGCATGGCCTACTCTCCCGTCACATTCATGGTGACCTGCGCCCGCAGCACCGCTGCGATATAGCGTTGCGGCGCGCGAAGTTGTTCCGCCATGGCGGTCAGATCGTCCATCACCGCGTCGGCGAAAACGCTGAGCACGGCGATCACGACAAGCATGCCGGCGATCACCGCGACCGGACCGCCGGGAACGGCGCGTTGCGGCGGTTCATCGGGCGTCGGCGAGGGGTTCCAGAATATCTGCATGCCGGTGCGCGCGAAGCCGATCGTCAGCAGCAGGCTCGTGATCAGGATCGCCGACCAAACGACGACGGTCGAGGAGGCGGCGCGCCCGGCGTCGAGGATAAGCAGCTTGCCAATGAAGCCGGCAAGCGGCGGCAGGCCGACCGTTGCGATGGCGAGCAGGAAATAGAAGCCGGCAAACAACGTGGCGTATCGCGGCAGCCACGCAAAGCCGACGCGGCTGTCTTTCTCCGGCGTGAGAAGGCCGGCCAGCAGGAACAGAGCCGCGCTGGCGATGGTGCTCTGCAAGGCGTAATACATCGCGGCAGCAAGGGCGGTCTCGCTGGTCAGGCCGATGGCGATCAGCACCGTGCCCATCGAGGCGATCAGCGAGTAACAGACGAGATCGACGACGCGGCGGGCCGCCAGCACGCCGATCGTGCCGAAGACCAGCGTCAGGATGCCGGCCGGCAGAAGCCACGGCGCGGCGATGTCGGCCAGCGCGCCGGCTTCGGCGCCGAAGATCAGCGTATAGACGCGAATGATCGAATAGGCGCCGACCTTGGTCATGATGGCGAACATCGCGGCGACCGGCGGCGAGGTCGATCCGTAGGCGGTCGGCAGCCACCATTGCAGCGGCACCATCGCCGACTTGGTGGCAAACACGGTCAGCAGTAGCAGGGCGCCCGCCGCCAGCAGGGGCCGGTTGGCCTCGGTGACGAGCGGCACCTTCGCCGCGAGGTCGGCCATATTCAGCGTGCCGGTGGCGGCGTAGATCGCACCGGCCGCGAACAGGAACACCGTCGAGCCGATCAGGTTGATGCCGATGTAATGGAAGCCGGCCTTGAGACGGTGGGCGCCGCCACCGTGCAGCATCAGGCCGTAGGAGGCGATCAGCAGCACCTCGAAGAACACGAACAGATTGAACAGGTCGCCGGTCAGGAACGCGCCGTTGACGCCGAGCAATTGAAACTGGAACAGCGCGTGGAAATGGCGGCCGCGCTTGTCCCACTCGCCGATGGCGGCCAGCGCGATGCCGGAGGCGAGCAACGCGGTGAGCAGCAGCATGATGGCGGCGAGACGGTCCAGCACCAGTACGATGCCGAAAGGCGCCGGCCAGTTGCCGAGCAGATAGGTGCGCAGTTCGCCATCGCTCGCGATGACATAGAGCCCGATGGCGACGGCAAGCTGACAGAAAGTCGCCGCGACTGACACGACTCGCTGAGCCGCAAGGCTGTGACGCAACGCCAGCACCAGGAAGGCGGCGGTCATGGCCGGTATGGCGACCGGAGCGATGAGCCAAGGATTCGTCATCGCGAAGCCTCGGTGCGGTTCTCGGTGCCGTTCTCGGCGCCGTTCCTGCCGGACGTTTCGGGCTCGGGCGCGACGTCAAGCGTCACGTCATCGTTGCCCGTTTCCAGAAAGGCCCGCAGTGACAGCACGACGATCAGCGCCGTCATGCCGAACGTTATGACGATGGCGGTCAGGACCAGCGCCTGCGGCAGCGGGTCGGTGTAGCCCTGCTGGGTCGGATCGACGATGGGTGGCCTGTCGATGGTGAGCCGCCCCATCGTGAACAGAAAAACGTTCACCGCATAGGACAGGAAGGAGAGGCCCACCACCACCGGGAAGGTCCGCCGCAGCAGAATGAGATACAGGCCGGCCGCGGTCAGGGCGCCGATCCCGGTTGCCATGAGGAATTCCATGCTCATTGGGCGCGCGCCTCTGCCTGCTCCGCACGCTCTTCGACGCGGGACAGGGTCCCGAGCGCGAGCAGGCAGGTACCGACCACGGTGAAGAACACGCCGAGATCGAAAGCCATAGCCGAGGCCAGTTCCACTTCGCCGAACAGCGGCAGGTGGAAATAGCCGAATGTGCTGGTCAGGAACGGGCGGTCGAACACAAGTGAGGCGATACCGGTCGCGCCGGCGATCAGGACGCCGCCGCCGATCATGACATGGGCGTCAACGCGGGCACGGTGGCTCGCCCATACGTAACCGCTCGCCATGTATTGCATGAGGAACGCGATGGCGACGATGAGACCGGCGATGAAGCCGCCGCCGGGCATGTTGTGCCCTCGCAGGAGGATGTAGACGCCGACCATCAGCGCCAGCGGCAGCAATACGCGTGCGACGACGACCAGCAGCAGCGGATGCGGATCGTGCGCCTGCGGCGCAATGCGCACCCGCGCGAGACGGCGCGCCGCGGCGCCATTCATCGCCGAGTCCAGCAGCGCGAAGATGGTGAGCGCCGCGATCGCCAGGACGATGATTTCGCCGAAGGTATCGTAGCCGCGGAAGTCGACCAGAATAACGTTGACCACATTGGTGCCGCCGCCGCCCGGCTTCGACTGTTCGATGTGATAGCCGGAAATCGTCTCGAAGCCGCGCGTCATGACCGCATAAGCGAGCGCCGCGACACCGAAGCCGCCGACCACGGCCAGCGTCCCCGCCCCAATCTTCGAGCGCATCGGCATCTCATCCGGTGTCGTGCGCGGCAACAGATTGATCGCCAGCAGCAGCAGGATCGTCGTCACGACCTCGACCGAAATCTGGGTGAGGGCGAGATCGGGCGCCGAGAACTGCAGGAAGGCGAGCGACACCATGAGACCGACAATGCTGGTGATGATGAGCGCCAGGAAGCGGTCATGGTGCCGCCAGACGATCAGGCCGCAGGCCAGCAGCAGCAGCACCCAGCCGGTCGTTGCCGGAAGCGTTGCCGGCAGCGTGGCGCGGTCGCCCGCAATCGACACCAGGCCGGCATGCAGGAAGCCGGCGAGGCCGAAGACGCCGATGGTGCAGACCACCACTGCCATGTAGCGCGGCAAATATCCGTCATCGAGGCGGCTCATCACCGCCCTCGCCATGCGCACCATGCCGGCGATGGCAGCGGTGAACATGGTCATCGCGTCGGGGCGCGGCATCGACAGCCGGATGCGGTTGGCGCTTGTATAGCCCCACAGCAGCGCAAGGCCGCCGCCGATGGCGATGACGCTCATGCCCAGCGCCGGCGTCAGGCCGTGCCACAGAGCGAGATGATACTCGGGCAAAGCGCCGCCGGTGACCGCGCGCGCCGTCGTCTCGACGATCGATCCGGCGAACACCGCCGGCAACACGCCGATGGCGATGACCGGCACGACCAGGATCGCCACCGGCAGCCACATGCCGATCGGCGGGTCATGCGGATGATGCGGATAGTCGTGCCGCTCCTCGCCGAAGAAAACATGGAAGATGAGCCGTGCCGAATAGGCCGCCGACAGCAGCGCGCCGATGGTTGCGAACAGCGGGAACAGCCACGCCTGGCCGGCGTAAACCGTGTGCGCCGCTTCCTCCAGCATCATCTCCTTCGACAGGAAGCCGTTGAGCAACGGCACGCCGGCCATCGACGCCGCGGCGACAATGGCGAGGCCGGCGGTGATCGGCATCAGATGGCGCAGGCCGCCGAGCCGGCGGATATCGCGCGTGCCGGTCTCGTGATCGACGATGCCGGCGGACATGAACAGTGCCGCCTTGAAGGTCGCGTGATTGAGAATGTGGAACACGGCCGCGACCACGCCCATGCGGGTGCCGAAGCCGAGCAACATGGTCAGCAGGCCGAGATGGCTGACAGTCGAGAAGGCGAGCAGGCCCTTGAGGTCATCCTTGAACAGCGCGATCCAGGCCGCGATGACCATGGTAACGAGGCCGGTCAGCGAGACGATGAGGAACCATTCCGGCGTGCCGGACAAAGCCGGCCACAGCCGGGCGAGCAGGAAGACGCCCGCCTTCACCATGGTCGCGGAGTGCAGATAGGCGGACACCGGCGTCGGCGCCGCCATGGCGTGCGGCAGCCAGAAGTGGAACGGAAACTGCGCCGACTTAGTGAAGGCGCCGAGCAGGATCAGGAGCAGCGCCGGCAGGTAGAGCGGTGACGCCTGGATGAGGTCGCCGCGGTTCAGGATTTCGCTGAGCTGGAAGGTGCCGGCGATATGACCGAGCAGCAGCATGCCGCCGATCAGCGCCAGGCCGCCTGCGCCCGTGACCACCAGCGCCATGAGCGCGCCGACGCGCGACGCCGGCAGGTGATACCAGTAGCCGATCAGCAGGAATGAGGTGAGGCTGGTGAGCTCCCAGAACACGACGAGCAGCAGGATATTGTCGCTGAGGACAATGCCGACCATCGAACCCTGAAACAGCAGCAGGTAGCAGAAGAAGCGGCCCATCGGATCGTCGCGATCCAGATAGAAGCGCGCATAGAGAATGACCAGAAGGCCGATGGCCAGGATCAGTGTCGCGAAGAACAGTCCGAGCCCGTCAACGAAGAATGACAGCGACAGGCCGAGCTGCGGCAGCCATGGAATGTCCATGCGCGCCACGCCGCCCGAATAGACCGTCGGCGCCTCGGTCAGCAGAATGACGAGCGTCAGCGCGGTGACGGCGGCGGTCGCCGCCGTGCAGACATTGCGTCCGGCCTTGATGGCGATGGGCGGTAGCAGGGCGCCGAGAAAAGGAAGAAAGGTGACCAGCAGGAGCTTCATTCAAATCACGTTGGTTGGATCGCGTGCGGTGCGGCAATGCACATGGGCGCAATTTTATTAGTGTAGGTCAAATGACGCCGGTGCCCAACGGGTCATCGCGCCGCAGCGGCGGAGGGCCGATATGTCCCCGCCGAAGACGGCTCCTGAGCGTCTGCGCTTCGGCACATTCATGAGCACGATCCCAGGTTGATCGATGCGTTGCGATATCGGCCGGAGCTGACGCTCAATCACGGAGCGAACAACGGCCTCGCCGTGCCCGACAATTGTGTCCGCTGGAAACAGTCAGGTAGCTGGATTGTCGTTGCCTTTGCGCGTCTGGAATTGACGCATCAGGCCGACGGCGTCCTCGATGTCGACCTGGCATGCAATACCGGCTCCGCGGTCCTCCTCGAAGCGGCCGATCGTGCCGATCTCGCGGAGCAGTTTCGGCGCAACTTTCTCGTCGACGAGCCAGAACACGAGGTTGCGATGCGAGGTGACTTCGAGCCCTAGAAAGCTGCGCGCCGGCTCCAGTCCTTCGCCTCGCGCCGATGTGATGATGGTGGATCCCGTAGCGCCCGCCTCCCGAGCTGCAGCAAGCACTTCGTCCAGCCTCGCATCGGGCAAAAAGGCGATTATCATTTTGAACTTCATGAGCGATCTCCATTGTCGATCGGGTCTTTGGTGACGCGCGCGTGCAATCTCGCGTCGATCGTTGCCGTTGCCAGCACCGCCAGCGCCGAGCCGACCATCGCCAGCGCTATCAAACCGAAACCATCGTTCAGGGGGCTGCGCCCCGGCAGGGTTTCGGCGACAGCCACGCCGTAGGCAGCGATCATCGGTACTGTGACAACCGACGTTGCGATCGCGCCGCTGTCCAGCGCCAGCGGAACCAGCCGCGGCGGCGCGACCATCGCCAGCAGTGCCATTGCCGCGACCATAGGCGCGAGAACGAATCCCAACGGCAGGCCGAACACCAGTCGCAACCCGGCGAAGCTCAGTCCGAGCCCAAATCCCGCAGCGACGGCCATCCGCAGCACGATGGGCCGGACCGAGCCGCCGGTCAGGTCATTCACCCGGGAGGCCGTCGCCGCCATCGTCGGCTCGATGAGAGCGGCCGTAGCACCAATGGCGGCAGCAAAACTCACCACGGCCAGGACTTGCGGCCAGCCCATGGTGGCGACAAGGCGTTCCGTCAGTGCCCGCGCAAGATCGCCCGCAAGCGGCAGCAGGATTGCGTCAAGGCCGCTGCGAAAGAGCGTCAATCCGATTGCCAGGTAGACAGTGCCGATCAGGAAGCGGCGTATCAGGGCTCGGTCGCGCACCAGGAATCGCGCCGAGAAGAGACCGAGGATTACAAGGATGGGTGCCAGATCGGCGACCGTCCGCAACGCTTCCTGGCGCAGGAGGTCGATCATGTCAGCCCCCCGGTACCAGCAGAAAGCCCGCGGCCAGGAACAGCAGCATCGGCGTCAAGCTGGCGAGCACAGCGATACCGAATCCATCGGCCAGGGCATCACGGCTGCGCAAGACGGAGGCAAGGCCAATGCCGAGTGCGAGCATCAGCGGAACATTGATGGCGGATGTCGCCGCGGTGCCGGCGTCCATTGCCACGGCGACGAAGGGCGCGTCCGAGGCCAGCGCCACAAGCGTGATCAATCCATAACCCGGCAGCACCAGCCAGATAATTGGCCAGCCCTTTAAAATACGCCAGACGCCCAACATTAGAGCGATCCCGAGTCCCGCCGCGACCCCGTAGCGGATCTGCAAGGCCAGGACTCCGCGCTGAGCTTCGGTGGCAGAAAAGCCGGGATCGGCCGTCATTGCGGCCGCGGCCTGTGCAGCGACGGCGGCAAGCGCCGGCTCTGCGATCGTGCTCCCGAACCCAAGCGCGAAGGCGAAGCCCATGAGCCAGGCCGGATGGCCGTGCCGCGCAAGCGCGTCGGCCAGCCCCTCGCCTATCGGGAAGAGACTCAGCTCGAGCCCACGGACCATGAGCGTCAGGCCGATCAGTATGGCAAGCAGACCCATCGCCAGCCCGGCGGGGTCGTCCGGTATCCGCCCCAGCACAAGCACCTCGAACACGGCGATCGTGAGCAGGATCGGCATCATGTCGCGGAGCGTTGCGACAAGGGCCGACAAAAGGTCGCGCAATCCGTTCATGAGGCAACCCGAAGGCGGACATCCACCTCATGACGGCGTTCGCTTGCCGCCTGTGAATGGAGGACTGTGCTCACGGTCTCACGCGCTCTGAAGCGGCGGGATCGCCAGGACATCCACGGTCGCGTCCTGCAGGACCCGTTCGGTCACGCTGCCCAGTATCATGCGAGACAGAGCTCCCTTGCCCTGCGTGGACAGAACGATCAGGTCCGCACCAAGCTCGTCGGCTGCTGCCTGAATTTCATCGGCCTCGGCGGTCTTCAGATAACGAACGACCATCTCCATGGGCTGCTTGCCAAGATCGCCGATGAATTTGGCCAGATCGCGCCGTGCTTCGCTGGCCCGTTCGGCGATGTGGAATTTGCTGTCCTCTTCCGCCAGCGTGCCCGACGTTGCCAGCCGCAAGGCCAGCACATCGAACACATGGAGGATGGAGTGTCTCGCATGCGGCTCGAGCGTCAGCGTGAGATACCGCTGCAGCGCGGATTTGGCGTTCTCCGACAAGTCGGTGGTCAGCATCACATGACGATAAGGCCCCACCGGAGGGCCGTTCACCATCAGGACCGGACATTCCACGGAGCGGATCGTACGCTCTGCGGTGGTGCCTACGAATGCGTCCTTGAGGATCTGCCGTCTGTGCGGACCGATCACCAGCAAGTCGGGCGACCGTTCCTTCGTGGCTCTGACAATCCCCTCGAATGGATCGGACAGCAGAATTTCCGTGTCGCACTGCACGCTTTCGACGGAATGGAGCGACTGACTTAATTCGCCGAGAAGACTGCGTGCTTCCGTCGCCTCATGCTCGACAATCCGGCGGGGGCGGTCGTCGTCCACCACGTGCACGAGATCAAGAACGGCGCCATGAGCTCGCGCCAGGAGCGCCGCACGACGCAGGGCCCGGTCCGAACGCTCCGAGAAATCCGTCGCCAGCATGATCCGCTGCATGTAGAGTCTCCGTCAAAGATCGGCGCGATAAGATCAGCCTTGATCGGGATTGTTCCGGATCAATGGTACGTCGCCATTCTCTAATCAAGCAGCTTGGATGGCAAACGGTGTCGACAAACAACGTCGAGCCATAAAGACGCGGCCTGGCGCGTGATGCCAGCCGCGGCCGTGCGTCATGCTTCCGGTGCGAACTGCGAAACAATATCGGTCACGGGCTGTGATGCGTCGGGAGCCGACTCGCGTCGGGGAGGTATTCGTTGTCTGTGCTGAAAGTGGCGCACCCGACACGATTCGAACGTGTGACCTTTGCCTTCGGAGGGCAACGCTCTATCCAGCTGAGCTACGGGTGCTGACCGTGCTTTCCATACCGCAGTTCGGAGCCACCGGCAACGATCATTGCCACCGGTCTTCGGGAGTATTTCATATGCGGAATGAGGCGGTTAGCGCACCGCCGAGCGGGCGGCGACCTCGCGGTGGCGGACCCGCTCGCGGTGCAGCATGTAAAGGCCGCTGCCGACGATCAGCAGCGAGCCGGCGACCGACATTCGGTCGGACACCTCCCCGAGCACGAAGTAGCCGGCCAGCGCGCTCCAG
>JAEZEY010000285.1 GCA_023432845.1 Pseudomonadota bacterium | reverse complement strand
CGCTCGGCGTGCTCGATGACCATGATGGTGGCTTCCGGCACATCGACGCCGACTTCGATGACGGTGGTGGCGACCAGCAACTGGCTGTGTCCTGAGGCGAAGCGTGCCATCGCCGCATCCTTCTCCGCAGCCTTCATCTTGCCGTGCACGAGATCGACCTTGGCGCCGAAACGCCGGCGCAGGTCCTCGTAACGGGCTTCGGCGGCGGCGAGATCGATCTTCTCGGATTCCTCGACCAGCGGGCAGACCCAGTAGGCGCGCTTGCCTTCGGCGATGGCGCGGCCGATGGCGTCCTCGACGTCGCCGACGCGATCGAGCGCGATGGTGCGGGTGTCGATCGGCTGGCGGCCGGGCGGCTTTTCGCGCAATTCCGAAATGTCCATGTCGCCGAAATAGGTGAGCACCAATGTGCGCGGGATCGGCGTTGCCGTCAGCACGAGCACGTCGACGGCTTCGCCCTTCTGCGTCAGCGCCCAGCGCTGATGCACGCCGAAGCGGTGCTGCTCGTCGACGATGGCGAGCGCGAGATCGTGGAACAGCACCTCGTCCTGGAATAGCGCATGGGTGCCGACGATAAGGTCGATCTCGCCAAGTGCGAGGCGGTCGAGGATGGCCTTGCGCTCGCCGCCGCGTTCGCGGCCGGTGAGGATGGCGACGTGAATGCCGGCGGCCTCGGCCAAAGGCTTGATGGTGGCGTAGTGCTGCTGCGCCAGAATTTCGGTCGGTGCCATCAGCGCCGCCTGACGCCCGGCCTCGATCACGGTCGCGGCGGCGATCAAAGCCACCACCGTCTTGCCGGAGCCGACATCGCCCTGCACCAGCCGCAACATGCGCTGCGGCAGCGCCAGATCGTTGACGATGTCGTTGACGGCCTGCTGCTGCGAATGCGTCAGTGTATAGGGCAGGGCTTTCATGACCTTGGCGCGCAAGAGGCCTTCGCTCGAGGTGCTGCGGCCCGACTGGCGGCGCATATGCGCGCGCATCAACGCCAGCGCCAGTTGGCCGGCGAGCAGTTCGTCGAAGGCCAGCCGCGTCCAGGCCGGGCTCTCCGGCGCGATGTCGTGCGGCTCATGCGGCTTGTGCACGGCACGCAGCGCGGCGGCGAAGCCGGGCAGGCGCTCGCGTGACACCCAGGCCTCGTCCTGCCATTCCGGCAGTTCCGGGATGCGGCTGAGCGCGCCGTCCATGGCGCGGCGGACATTGCCGAGATTGAGCCCTTCCGTGAGCGGATAAACCGGCTCGACGAGGGGCAGATCGGCAAAGCCCTTTTCATCCACGACGCGGTCGGGATGCACCATCTGCAGCATGCCGTCGTAGAACTCGGCGGTGCCGGAGACGTAGCGCTTTTCGCCGATGGGCAGCAGCTTCTCGAGATAGTCGGCCCGCGCATGGAAAAAGGTGAGGGTCAGCGTCAGGCCGGTCTCGTCCGAGGTGACGACGCGATAGGGCGCGCGCGGACGGTTCGGCGGCGCCGGCCGGTGCTCCTCGACCGTCACCGAGACGGTGACGACCTGCCCGGGCTGCACCTCGCTGAGCCTGGGCCGGGCTCGGCGGTCGATGGTGCCGGACGGCATGTGCAGCAGGAGGTCGAAGACGCGCGGCTCGTCGCGGCCGAGCAGCCGGCCATAAAGCACCGCCAGCTTCGGCCCAACGCCGGGCAGGCTGGTGATCGCGGCGAACAGGGGATTGAGGACCGGCGGGCGCATGCTTCCACATTATTGGATTCTGTGACGATGCCCCATCCGCTCCCGTGTCATCACCGGGCTTGTCCCGGTGATCTCGCTTGGGAGGGCACTGCATCGCATCCCTAACCGGGATGGCCGGGTCAAGCCCGGCCATGACAGCATTGAGGGCAAGTGCGGGCATGACGGTGACTTTGGCCGTCATGCGTCCTATACAACCCCGCGCCCGGCACCGTCCGGGTTTTTGGCGTTGGAGAATTCCCTTGAGCGGCACCGAAATCTCGAGCGAAGGGCTGGACCTCCGGCTTCGCAAGCTGAAGTTCCGGCTCTGGCATCGCGGCATCCGGGAAATGGACCTGGTGATGGGCGGTTTCGCTGACGCCGAACTCATGAACCTGTCCGACTCCGAGCTCACCGAGGTCGAAGGCTGGCTCGACATCCCGGACCAGCAGATGTTCGCCTTCGTCAACGGCTCGGAGACGCCGCCGGCCGGGCTCGACACCCCGCTGTTCCGCAAGCTGCGCACTTTCCACGGAACGCGCCCCTGAGCCCGACGATTAGAAGACCAAGTCCGGAATATCGATGCCTCAATCTCCCGCTCAAGCCCTGAAACCCGGCCGCGCGCTGACTTTGGCGCAGGTCGCCGACGGCGCCGAAGGCCTGGTGCTCGCCGATCTTGCCCGCGCGATCGCGGCGCGGCCCGCCGCGCCCGCGATCTCGCTCGCGGTCGTGTGCCGCGACGGCCAGCGCATGGCGCAACTGGCGCGCGCCCTGTCGTTCTTCGGCCCCGAGATCGAGGTGATGGAATTCCCGGCCTGGGACGTGCTGCCCTATGACCGGGTGTCGCCAAACGCGGCCATTGTCGCCCAGCGAATGACCACGCTGTCACGCCTTGCGCGCGTCAAGGGCCGCGACAAGCCGTCGATCCTGGTCACGACCGCCAATGCGATCACGCAACGCGTGCCGGCGCGGGAGTTCACTGCCACCCACGCTTTGTCGGTCGCGCCGGGCAATGTGCTCGGCATGGCGAGTGTGATCGAGTGGCTGGAGCTCAACGGCTATCAGCGCGCCTCCACGGTGCGTGAGCCGGGTGAGTACGCGGTGCGCGGCGGCATTCTCGATCTCTTCCCGCCGGGCCTCGATCTGCCGGTGCGGTTCGATTACTTCGGCGACTCCGTCGAGAGCATCAAGACCTTCGACCCGCAGACCCAGCGCAGCGAATTGCCGATGAGCAAGCTCAATCTGGTGCCGGTCGCCGAATTTCAGCTCATCACCGAAACCATCCGTCGGTTCCGCACCGGCTATGTGTCGCAGTTCGGCGCCGCCGGACCGGACGACCTCCTATACGAGGCGGTGACCGAAGGCCGCCGCTATCCCGGCATGGAGCACTGGCTGCCGCTGTTCCACGACGGCATGGACACTCTGTTCGACTATCTGCCGGATACACCGGTCGGGCTCGAGGCGCTCGCCGATGACGCCATCGAGCAGCGCTTCGCCCAGATCAAGGACTATTACGAGGCGCGCGCCGAGGCCCTCAAGGATGGCGTCACGCCGGCCTACAAGCCGATGCCGCCGGACAAGCTCTATCTTAGTGACACCGAGTGGAAGGAGCGGCTCGGCGAACTCGCCGTGGCCAAGCTCAATCCCTTCGACGTGCCGCCGGCCGCCGACGTCATTGATATCGGCGCCATGCCCGGCCACAACTTCGTGACCGAGCGTACCGAGCCGGGCGCCAATGTGTTCGAGGCGGTCGCCAAGCACGTCAATGCGCTGCAGGGCGACGGCAAGCGCGTCGCCATTGCGCTGTGGAGCGAGGGCGCGCGCGAGCGCATGGCCCATGTGTTGGCCGACCACAAGCTGGTCAATCTCAAGTCTGTCGGCTCGTGGCAGCAGATGGCCTCTGCGCCGAAGTATCAGATTTCGCTCGCCGTGCTTGGCATCGACGCCGGTTTCGTCACTGACGATGCGGCCGTCATCAGCGAGCAGGACATTCTTGGCGACCGTCTGGTGCGCACCCGCAAAGCCACGCGCCGCGCAGAGAATTTCATCCAGGAAGCGACGTCGCTGTCGGCCGGCGATCTCGTCGTCCATGTCGATCACGGCATTGGCCGTTTCATCGGCCTGCAGCCGATCACGGTCAATGGCGCGACGCAGGACTGTCTGGAAATCCACTACGCCGAAGGCGCCAAGCTTTTCCTGCCGGTGGTGAACGTGGAATTGCTGTCGCGCTACGGCTCCGAGCAGACCAATGTCGACCTCGATCGGCTCGGCAGCGGCAACTGGCAGGCGCGCAAGGCCAGGATGAAGA
>JAEZEY010000267.1 GCA_023432845.1 Pseudomonadota bacterium | reverse complement strand
CGCCTAAAGAAACGCCGCCGATCAGCATGGCGACGTTCAGCTTGTGGTTCTTGCCGTATATCTCGAAGCTTTCGTAAACCTGCGCGGCGAGTTCGCGGGTCGGCTAGAGGATCAGCGTGCGCGGCATGCGGGCCCGCGCGCGGCCTTTCTCGAGCATGGTGATCATCGGCAGGACGAAGGCGGCGGTTTTCCCGGTGCCCGTCTGCGCGATGCCGAGAACGTCGCGGCGCGCAAGAACGTGGGGGATGGCCTGGGCCTGGATGGGGGTGGGATTCTTGTAACCCGTCGCTTCGATAGCGCCGAGGACTTTGTCGGACAAACCCAGTTCGGAGAACGTCGTGGCCGGTTCGGTGTTGCCAGTATCAGACTTGCTGACGTCGGACGTCTCGAGTTCAGAAGAGCTCATGAAACCTCAAAGGGCGAACATTCGCCAAGCCCGCGCCGGACGTAAGACCAGTTGTCAAAACCGGGTACAATGCGCGGGAGCACGGTCGAATCTGCTTGGTGCCCGGACCGGCTGCCCGGAACATAGGGGGGACGGGCGCAAAGTCAATCCTTCCGCAGCGCGGTATGGCTAATTTTGGCTGATTTTTCGGGCTTTTTGCCCTCTGGAGGCTCTCAAATGTCGAATTCGCTGCCGCTCGTGCTGGTCCCCGGCCTTCTCTGCAGCGCCCGGCTGTACGCCCCGCAGATCGAGGCGCTGTGGCCGCTGGGGCCCGTTACTATCGCCGATCATCGCCGCGACGACACCATGGAAGCGATCGCGCGGCGCATTCTCGACAACGCGCCGCCGCGCTTTGCGCTCGCCGGGCTGTCGATGGGCGGTTATATCGCCTTCGCCATGATGCGGCTGGCGCCCGAGCGCATCGTCAAACTGGCGCTGCTCGACACCTCGGCGCGGCCCGACACCGAGGAGGGCAAGGCCGGCCGCGAGAAATTCATCAAGATGGCCGAAGACGGCAAGCTGATGGACATCGTCGCTACACTGACGCCGAAGTTCCTGCACCGGAACCACGCCGGCGATGAGCGTCTGAAAGGCATCGTCAAGGCCATGGCGCGCGATACCGGCGTCGAGGCTTTCGTGAAGCAGGAGAGGGCGATCATGACACGCCCGGATTCGCGCCCGCTGCTCGCCTCGATCAAATGCCCGACTCTGGTGCTGGTCGGCGACGGTGACGAATTGACGACACCGGAACTGGCGAAGGAGATCGCCGGCGGCATTGCCGGATCGAAGCTCGTCATCGTGCCGGAATGCGGGCATCTCTCCACCATCGAGAAGCCGGAGGCCGTCAATGGCGCGCTTGGTGAATTTCTCCGCTCCTGAGGCGGGTCGGCCCAGTGACACGGCGGGCGTCATCGCGCCGCCGCCACTGCTGGCCCTGATCGCCATCGTGCTCGGCCTGGCGCTCGACTGGCTGGCGCCCGCCTATCTGCTCAGTGTGCTGCTCTCATGGGGCACGCGCATCCTGCTCGGCGCCGAACTGATCGCCGCCGGCCTGGCGCTGGCGATCATGGCCGAGCGTCAGTTCCGCCGCGCCGGCACCGAGGTCAAGCCGTGGAAGCCGTCTACGGCGGTCGTGACCACCGGCGTCTTCGCCTATCTGCGCAATCCGATGTATGTCGGCGTCATGGCGGCGACGCTTGGTCTCGCCATCCTGCTGGCATCTGACTGGATGGTGGTGATGACGGTGGTGCTGGCGCTGGTGCTGCATTTCGGCGTCGTCAGGCGCGAGGAGCGCTATCTGGCAGCCCGGTTCGGCGAGCCCTATGTGAGGTATCTGCAAACTGTGCCGCGCTACGGCCTGCCGTTTTGACGCGCGGCGGCACGCCGCAACAAAAAACCTGCGACTTTGATCTAGCGCAGATTGTCGCGGCAAGGCGCATTGCTATTGTGCTCAGCCGGGGTGGGGCCTGAGCGGAGTCGAAGCTTTTCATGAAACGGTTCGCGGTGTTGTCGCTGCTGGCGGCGCTGTCTGTCGTGCCCGCCACCATCCTGACAGCGCGTGCCGCGACCGATCCGGCGCCCGAGCAGGACACGCTCGCAACGCCGCAACTCACCGCCGAGGCCGTATTCCGCGACTTCAATCTGCTGGGCGACTGGGCGGTGGCTTGCGACAAGCCGGCCTCGCCGGCGAACCCGCATGTCAACGTCAGCGCGCCGGGCGGCGGGCTGATCGTCGAGAGCCACGATGTCGGGCCGGACTTCGCACCCAATCTCTATCACGTCATCGCCGCGGCGCGCGCCGGCAAGGATATGGTCGAAGCGCGTGCGCTGTTCCGCCCCGGCACCGAGGGTGAGGAGACCCAGACCTTGGTGATGCGGATTGCCAAGGACAAAAAGGGCATCGACACACGGCGTACCATGTTCAACCGCGGCGACGACGGCGTGCGCGTGAAAGACGGCATCGCGGTGCGGACGGGCGCGAAGACGGCGGTGTTAAAACGCTGCTCGTAGCCCGGATGAGCGAAGCGAAATCCGGGGCGACGTAACGGTTGATCCCGGGTTACGCTGCGCTTCACCCGGGCTAGAATACGCGCATGGTCAGGTACCGGCGCAATTACATTGCAGGCGGCACTTGTTTCTTCACGGTCACGCTTGATGACCGTGCTTCATCCGCTTTGGTGGACCACATCGGCGCCTTACGGACGGCGTTTCGCAGGGCTCGTCAGGAGCGTCCTCTAGACATCGACGCCATCGTGATCCTGCCGGACCATCTACACGGGATCTGGACATTGCCCGATGGTGATGACGATTTCTCGAGCCGTTGGAAACGCATCAAGGCGCATTTCACGCGCGAGCTTTCGTCCGCCGGTGTGCCCATTGCTCGTCATCGCAATGGCGAATATGCGCTGTGGCAACGGCGTTTCTGGGAACACACGATCCGCGACGACCGCGATTTCGAGCGGCATGTCGATTACATTCACTTCAACCCAGCCAAGCACGGGTTGGTCGCCCGGGTGCGCGATTGGCCGCATTCATCGTTTCACCGTTACGTCAGGCAGAGACTGTTGCCGAACGATTGGGCGGGGAATGTCGATGAAGCGAGAATGGATTTCGGCGAGCGGAAAGTGTGATCGTAGCCCGGGTGAGCGTAGCGTAACCCGGGGCGACGCAGACTCTGAACCCGGATTTCGCTTCGCTTCATCCGGGCTACAAGCGGGCGCCTCTTCCTAAACGTCCAGCAATTCCTCTGACGCAAACTCCGCCTTCTCCTGAATAAACTCGAAGCGCGCTTCGGCCTTGTTGCCCATCAGGCGCTCGACCGATTTTGCCGCCGCCTTCTCGTCCTCATGCGCCAGCGTCACCTTGAGCAAGGTGCGCTTGTTCGGGTCCATCGTCGTTTCCTTGAGCTGCGCCGCCATCATCTCGCCGAGGCCCTTGAAGCGCGAGACCTCGACCTTGGCATTGGCGTTGAACTCGGTCTTCAGCAGGTGATCCTTGTGCGCGTCGTTGCGCGCATAGAAGATCTTGCCGCCGTGCTGCAGCCGGTACAGCGGCGGCACCGCGAGATACAGCCGGCCAAGATCGATCAGCTTCGGCATCTGCCGGTAGAAGAACGTGATCAAGAGCGAAGCGATATGCGCGCCGTCCACGTCGGCGTCGGTCATGATGATGATCTTCTCGTAGCGAAGATCGCTTTCGTTGAAGTGCGAGCCGGTGCCGCAGCCGAGCGCCTGGATCAGGTCGGCGAGCTGCTGGTTCTGCGCCAGCTTGTCCTTGCCGGCGGAGGCGACGTTCAAGATCTTGCCGCGCAGAGGCAGCACGGCCTGCGTGCGGCGGTCGCGCGCCTGCTTGGCCGAGCCGCCGGCGCTATCGCCTTCGACGATGAACAGTTCGGAGCCTTGCTCGGCGGTGTTGGAGCAGTCGGCGAGCTTGCCGGGCAGGCGCAGCTTGCGCACCGCGGTCTTGCGCGCGATGTCTTTTTCCTGGCGGCGGCGCAGGCGGTCCTCGGCGCGCTCGATGACGAAATCGAGCAGCTTGTTGGCCTGCACCGGATTGCCTGACAGCCAGTGATCGAACGGGTCCTTGATGGCGTTTTCGACGATCTTCTGCGCCGCGGCGGTGGCGAGGCGGTCCTTGGTCTGGCCCTGGAATTCGGGCTCGCGGATATAGACCGACAGCATCGAGCCGGAGCCGACCATGATGTCTTCGCTGGTCACCGGCGCGACGCGCTTTTCCTGGCCGATGCGCGCGGCGTGATCCTTGAGGCCGCGGAGCAGGGCGGAACGCAGGCCGGACTCGTGCGTGCCACCGTCCGGCGTCGGGATGGTGTTGCAATAGGAGTTGGTGAAGCCGTCGGCGTCCGCCGTCCAGGCCACCGCCCATTCGACCGAACCGTGCTTGCCGCTCTTGCCCGACGAGCCGGAGAAGATGTCGGGATGGACGAAGGTCGCGCCTTCGAGATTGGTGCGCAGATAATCGGCGAGGCCGTTCTCGAAGTGGAACGTGGCCTTGACCGGAATGTCGGTGCCTTCGACGAGAGAAGGATCGCAGGACCAGCGGATTTCGACGCCGCCATAGAGATAGGCTTTCGAGCGCGCCATCTTGAAAACGCGCGCCGGATCGAAAGCGGCCTTCTTGCCGAAGATGTCGGCGTCGGGCTTGAAGCGGATCTTGGTGCCGCGGCGGTTCGGCGCGCGGCCGATCTTGTCGAGCTTGCCCTTCGGCTTGCCGCGCTCGAAAATCATTTTATAGAGCTGCTGCTCGCGCGCGACCTCGACCTCCATGCGCTCGGACAGCGCATTGGCGACCGAGACGCCGACGCCGTGCAGGCCGCCCGAGGTTTCGTAGACTTTGGAGTCGAATTTGCCGCCGGCGTGCAAAGTGCACATGATGACTTCGAGCGCCGACTTGTTCTTGAACTTGGGGTGCGGATCGATCGGGATGCCGCGGCCGTTGTCGTTGACGGTGAGGAAGCCGTCGGCATCGAGCTCGACCTCGATCCAGTCGGCGTGGCCGGCCAGGGCCTCGTCCATCGCGTTGTCGACGACTTCCGCGAACAGGTGGTGCAGCGCCTTCTCGTCTGTGCCGCCGATATACATGCCGGGGCGGCGGCGGACGGGTTCGAGGCCCTCAAGAACCTCGATGTGCTTGGCGCTGTAGCCGCCATCGGAGCCGCTCGCCTTCGACGCCTTGCGCGCGGATTCCTTCGGCGCAGGGCGGGCGGCGGCCTGACGGGCGGGGGCGGCGAACAGGTCGTTCTGCTTGCCGGTCTTCTTGTTCGTTGCGGATTTGGCCATAATTACAAGACGTTCGCTTTTGCAGTTCAAGTCGAAGATGAGAAAAGGCGGGCCGGACAGATGGGTGTTCGGCGAATCGGTTGCCAGCGACTATGCCATGGCG
>JAEZEY010000255.1 GCA_023432845.1 Pseudomonadota bacterium | reverse complement strand
GCCCGGATACGTTGCGGCGCCCGGGCGGCCGGCCGACCTGGAACTGATGCTCGAACGGGGCCGCGGCGCTGCCGTGATCGGGACGGCGCAGGCTTCCGCGGCTGGCCGGTACGTGACCGCTGCGTCCGGACACCGCCTGTTCCCGAAGCCCTTCGAATGTGGCGGCTGCAGTGTCGGCGTCCACGACGTCGACGTTGTGTCTGGCGCCGTCCTCATCATCCAACTACCTGTGGCCGAGACGCTCGGTTGGATGGATGAGCGGTACTTCCACTATGCCGAGGAGATCGACTACTGCATTCGTGTCCGCCAAGCTGGTCTGCGTGTCGCCTGGTCGTGCGGGACGGAGGTTCGGCACGCGGTCGGCGGGTCTTTGCCGCACTCCGCGCCGGGCGCACACTACTACGCCACACGCAACAAGATTCTTCTCATTCGTAAGCACGGAGCGAATCCGTGGTGGGCCCCCCGGCTCTGGAAGGACGCTGTAATCCTGTTCAGGCGCGCTCGTCGTGACCGTTGTGTGGCGGCGTGGCGACGAGGGGTCGCGGACGGGTTCAGGGGTGTGACCGGGCAGTGGCAGTCATGAGAGTGCTCGTGGTTTCCCACTCGGCGGCGATGGGCGGGGCCGAACGCGCTATCGCACGGACTGTTGAGCTGCTGGTCGCCCGCGGCCACAATGTCCAGGTCACGGTTCCGGCGGATGGTCCGCTGTCCGCTCTACTCCGGGCCGTCGGCCTAGCCGCCGATGACATCGTGGTTCTCCCCACGCATCGGTGGGTTTCACCGCGAGCGCGCCGGCCCGCGGGTGTCGCCCGCATCGTCCAGTGCCTTGCTGACGTCCCATCCCATGTGCGCTTCCAACGACGCCTTCGTCCAGACGTGGTGGTGGTCAACACCCTCACGATCCCTGCCCCCCTGGTCGCGGCGAGGCTCGCCGGAGTGCCCTTGGTCACCATCGCCCGCGAGGCGGTCCGTACGAACCCCGTGATGGCAACCTTCTTCCCGCGTGCGTGGGTCCTGTGGGCGGTACGGAGACTGTCGACCCTGGTAGTTGCCGTCTCGCATTTCGTCGCGACGCAGGTCGGAGTAGACCGAGTTGTTCTCGAGCACGTGCGCGCGGATGCAGTCGCAAGCGTGGCGCGCCTTGCGCCGTCGGCACCGTTCCGCGCCGTCATGATCGGAGCGATCACTCCGGACAAGGGGCAGATTGACGCGGCGCGCGCGACCGCGGACGCGCGTGACCGCGGGGCAGATGTTCAGCTGAGCGTGTATGGCACGGGACGTCGGCAGGACGTTGATGCCCTTCGTCAGGAGATCGAGTCGCTCGTGCTCGGCGAGCACGTGCTGCTCCGGGGTGAGGTGCCGGCCGCTCCTGAGGTGCTGGAGGGTGCTGACCTGCTGGTCATGGCCTCACGCAACGAAGGGTTCGGGAGGGTGACCGTGGAGGCCCTCCAAATGGGCGTGCCCGTCCTCGCGTATGACTGTGGTGGTACACGCGAAGCTCTCCGTGAGGGGGGAGGGATGCTGGTGCCACCTCACCCAGCGCCGCTTGGCGACGCTCTGTACCGGTTGGCGACCACCCCGGACGAGTGGCAACGTCTGCGGACCGAGGCGTCGATTGCGGGCCGGATCTGGTCCCAGAGCACGACAGATCAGGAGCTGGTCGACGTCATCGAGTCGGTCGCGGCCGCCCGGCGGGAGGCAGGGCGATGACGACGCCGGACAGGATCGAGACTGCCAGCGGGGACCGCGATCGACTAGTCGGCCGGATGGTGCTGGCGAGTGTGATCCCCATAGTCACCGTCGCTCCCGCGCTCGGAGCCCTCGGCACTGTTGCTCGAGTCCTTGTGGCTGCACTCGCTGCAGTCATCGTGCTGCGTGCGCCTGTGAGGCTGCCTCCCACGCTGACAGTCCTGCTCGTTGGCTTGATCATGCTGCTCGGTGCCGCTGCCGTTGGTGCGCCCTCCTTGGGCTACGGCGCTGCGCGACTCTTCAACTGGACAATGTTCATCCCCCTCGCCTACGTCGGCGCAGCCCATTCGCGCATCCGCATCCTCGCCGGGTCCTTGATCGCGGCTTGCTGGCTCCAGGTCCTCGGTGTTGGCATGCAGATGACTGGGCGTCGCGGCGGCGAGTGGGGCGGCCTCGTGATGCCTGGAACCGAGGTGAGCGTTGACGGGGGACGGATCCTGGTGAGGTACACGGGCTTCATCGGGAACCCGAACGACCTCGGCCTCCTTCTCGGGCTCGGCGTGCTCCTCTGCCTCGTAGTTGCAGTCCTTCCCGGCGAGAGGCGTCGAAGGGGGCTGGCAGTGCTCTGCGCCGCGGCCTTCTCCGCCTGCCTCGTGTCCACCGGTTCCCGTGGTGCGATCATCGCCACGGGCCTTGGGCTCGTCATCACAGCGGCTGTCCTCCGTGGGAGGCCCGCTGGGCTTCTCCTCGGGCTGGCCGCGGTGAGCGCGGTGCTGTTGGTTACCCGTGGAGGCGGCACTGCGGTGATCGTCCGTTCGCTCACGTCGATCTTCTCAGGGACCGACATCAGCGCGATGAGCCGCGGGACGCTCTGGTCGGAGTACGTGCACAGCAACACTGCTTGGCTGCTTGGCAACGGCTTCGGGGGGTACTTGCCAAGTGGCCCTCAGGGCGTGGCGTTCGGAGGCGAGCGAGGTGAGACGGGAACGGTCGACAACGGATGGCTCAAGCTCGTGTTGGAGAACGGCCTGCTAGGCGCGCTGCTACTCGCGCTTCTGTTCATCGTTGCTGCCTTGCCTGTTGTCCGGACGGCAGCGGCTGTTCCCACGCTTCGACCGCAGGTCGCAGTGTGCATCGGGTACGCGGTTGCCATAGCCTCGCGCGCGGCTTCGGCCGACCTCTTCGATATCAACCCGTGGAACGCGATCCTGTGGCTCCTCCTCGGGGTGTTGACAGCAATGGGGAATCGCGACACGGGGCCGGAGGATGCAGTTAGTCAGCCGGTCGCCCGCGTCGTCGCATCGAGGGAGAGGACGGTGACGTGGAGCGCGCAGCGTTGATCGGGGCCTTTGAGAGGCACAATTTCGGCGATCACCTGTTCCTCCTCCTGACGGAGACCTACCTCCGCGACCACGGGATCGAGGTCTTGCCGGCGGGACCTTTCGAGGCGCAAGGGGACGAGGCCGCCGGGCGGTCCGTAGT
>JAEZEY010000238.1 GCA_023432845.1 Pseudomonadota bacterium | reverse complement strand
CGTCGAGGGCGCGGGCAAGGCGGAGATCACGGCCAATGTGTTCTCTGCGATCAAGGGCGGCGCCGTGGTCGGCATGGCCTGGGACAAGGTGGCGACCGGCGACCTCACCCGCGGCGGTGCCGACAAGTTCCCGCAACTGACGATCCGAGACAACAGGGTGGGGTGAGGCGCTTAGCCCCGCGCCTTCCCCACACCCTTGCCCTACCCGCGCCGCGAACCCACGTTAGGGCTCACCCCAGGCCCATCCCCATTTCGCGTTCATGTTCAAACGCCCTGTCCGCCTCATGCTGATTGTATTCGCCATCTTCCTGGTACCGCTGATCGCGCGCGCCGCGCTGTATGCCGCCGGCGATGCGCCGCGCTCCTGGAGCCAGGCCGACTGGTCCTCCACCGGTACCCTGCCCGCCGCCCGCGAGTTCCAGCCCGCCCGCCTGATCGTCTATTCAGGCACCACGGGCGCCTGGAAGGGCATCTTCTCGGTCCATAGCTGGATCGTCTACAAACGCGCCGGCGAGGCGCGCTGGACGCGTTACGACGTGGTCGGCTGGGGCACCCCGGTACGCCGCAACGGCTGGCCGGCCGACGCCCGCTGGTACGGCAACACGCCGGTCGCCATTGCTGATGTCAGCGGCGCCGAGGCCGAAGCGCTGATCCCGAAGGTGGAGTCCGCGGTGCGCGACTACGCCTATGCCAAGGCCGGCGACTACCGCATCTGGCCGGGGCCGAACTCCAACAGCTTCACCGCCGCGGTGCTGCGCGCGGTGCCGGAACTGAAAGCCACCCTGCCTGCCAATGCCGTCGGCCGCGATTTCCGCGACGGCTTCTATGCCGGCCGCACCGATAGCGGCACCGGCGTCGAGCTGTCGGTCTATGGCCTCGCCGGCGTCAAGGCCGGCTGGATTGAGGGCTTCGAGGTCAACCTGCTCGGCCTCGTCGCCGGCTTCGACCTGCGCTACCCGGCGCTCAAGCTGCCCGGCTTCGGCCGCATCGGCATGATGCCGCCGGTGCAGACCGGGCTGGCCGGGTAAGCCGTACTCACCCCTTCGGCGTCGGCGACCACATCTTCGGTCCGGCCCGCAGATACTGGTTCGGGATCGCCACCTCGGCGCCGAGAACCTTGGCCGCGTGCCAGCCGAAATGCGGATCGTCGAGGAAGGCGCGCGCCGCCGCGACCATGTCGGCCTTGCCGGAGGCGACGATTTCCTCGGCCTGCTCGGCCGTGGTGATGAGGCCGACGGCCCGCACCTTGATGCCTGCTTCCTTCCTGATGCGCTCGGCGACCGGCACGTTATGCCCCGGCGTCGTCGGCGTGCGCGCATTGGCGCTGATGCCCCCGGACGAGACGCAGATGAAGTCGATACCCTCGGCCTTCAGCGCCTTGCCGATGGCCACCGCGTCGTCGCCCTGCAAGCCGTCGTCGAGCCAGTCGACGCTCGAGATACGCGCGCCCAGCGGCACGTCCTTCGGCACCACGGCGCGCACCGCGCGCGCCACCGACAGCGGGAAGCGCAGGCGGTTCTCCAGCGAGCCGCCATACTGGTCGGTGCGCTTGTTCGACACGGGCGACAGGAAGCTGTGCAGCAGATAACCGTGCGCCAGATGCAGCTCGATTTCGTCGAAGCCGATGCGCAGCGCGCGCTTGGCAGAATTGACGAAGGCGTCGCGCACGCGATCCATGTCGGCTTCGGTCATTTCACGCGGCGTGTGCCAGCCCTCGCCGAAAGGAATCGCCGACGGCGCGATGGTCTGCCACGGGTCCTCGTTCGGCCGCAGGTAGGTGCCGCCTTCCCACGGCCGCTGCGATGACGCCTTGCGGCCGGCATGAGCGAGCTGCACGCCGAACTTCGCCTTGCTGTAGGTCCTGGCGGCGGCGATGACATGACCGAGCGCCAGTTCATTGGCATCGCTGTAGAGCCCGACGCAGCCATGGGTGATGCGGCCGTGGCGCTCGACATGGGTCGCCTCCACGATCACCAGCCCGGCGCCAGAATTGGCCAGCATGCCGAGATGCATAATGTGCCAGTCCGAAGCCGAGCCGTCATTGGCCGAATACTGGCACATCGGTGCGACCCCGAGGCGATTGGCCAGCGTTACGCCAGCAACCGGAAGGGACGAGAAAAGCGCACTGCTCATGGGATGACACTCGCTGGCAAATTGGGGGAGGCGGAATGGCGGGATTTCGTCGGCAGGATAGAGCGATGCGCCGCTCAGCGCACCTGGATCGACTTCAAATAATCGACAATGGCGCCGACGTCATCGCCATCGAAACTCATCTCTGGCATGTCCGGATGGCCGGCCACGATGCCCTCGCCGAGTGACTCCTCGAGGGAATCGATGGGGTAGCGCTTGCCGAGGGTCCGGAAGGCCGGCGCATCGGGCCGGCGGCTGTTGCCGGTGCGGCCGGTGGCGTGGCAGCTGCCGCAATAGGTGATGAGCAGATCCTCGCCGTGCTTGAGATCCTCGGCGCTCGGCGCAGCCGATGCCGGAGCGGCCGCAGTCAGAACAAAGCCCGCCGCCGCGGCCAGCGTAGAAATGGGAGAAAGAAAGCGCCGCCGGGCGCTCAGGCAGCCGTCCGCACCACGGCCTCTTGGCTCGCGGTCTCGTCCGAAATCGGCATTTGCTGCCGGCCTGCCAGTTGACGCCATTTCTTCGCGCCCTCGATTGCTTCGAGCATGCGGACGGCAAAGCTTTCCTGGGTGTAGTAACGCTCCCAGCGGCCGCTGCGATACATCTCAGTATAGTAAGCGAGGCGCTGTTCGGCGAGATCGTGCCAGCGCCGCGCGATCTTCTCCAGATCAGGACTTCCGGGTGGAGTCCGCATAGGGAGGCCTTGGCAAGGGTTAGTTGCAAGCGCCGATTCGTCTACCCCCTGATCGTCACGTGTGACGTAACGACGAACAACCCTACAAAAACGACCTCGGCACAGTGTGGATAACTCCGTGTTGTTTAAAGTGATTCGCCTGTGTTTCAAACAAGATAGAGGCGGCGGCCGTTAAGGCTTTTTTCAATTCTGCCAGCCGCCGAGCCTCCAGTCATCCACCGTTAAAACAGCGCAGCTTTCCGTTGTGGCGCGTTTTCTTCACGCGAACCGGATTTCACTTCGCTCGAAAACGCTTTACCGCCTGAACAGCGCCGCGATCTCGCCGACGATGCCGCGCCGGAACAGCAGCACGACGGTGACGAAGATCACGCCCTGGATCACCAGAACCCATTCGCCGACCGACGAGAGCTTGAACTGCATGGCCAGGATAACGAAAGCGCCGACGACCGGCCCGAAGATCGTGCCGAGGCCGCCGACCAGCGTCATCAGCACCACTTCGCCCGACATCGGCCAGTTGACGTCGGTGAGCGAGGCGATCTGCAAGGTGATCGCCTTGGTCGAACCGGCAACGCCGGCGAGCGTCGCCGACAGAACGAACGCGATCAGCTTGTAGCGGTCGGTCTTGTAGCCGAGCGAGATGGCGCGCGGTTCGTTCTCGCGGATCGCCTTCAGCACCTCGCCGAACGGCGAATGAATGATGCGGTAGATCAGCAGGAAGCCGGCGAGGAAAACCGCCATGACGAAGATATACATCGTTGTTTCGTTGTTCAGGTTGATGAACCCGAACAGGTAGCCGCGCGGCACCGCCTGAATGCCGTCCTCGCCGCCCGTGAACTCCATCTGCAGCGCTACGAAAAACATCATCTGCGCCAGTGCCAGCGTGACCATGGCGAAATAGATGCACTGGCGGCGGATCGCCAGCGAACCGGCGAGGAAACCGCAGACCGCCGCGGTCAGCGTCCCGGTCAGAATGGCGAATTCCGGATTGAAGCCCCAGACCTTGGCGGCGTGCGCCGACATGTAGCTCGCCCAGCCGAAATACAAGGCATGGCCGAAGCTCAGCAGCCCGACATAGCCGATCAGCAGGTTGAAGGCGCAGGCAAACAGCGCAAAGCACATCGCCTGCATCAGGAACAGCGGATAGGTGAAGAACGGCGCCACCAGTAGCGCCACCACCATGACGACGAAGCCGATCGCCTCGCCGTGACGCTGGATAGCGGACGGCTCCCGCGTGGCAGCACTGCCGGACGTGGCGGGTGAAGATGTAGCCTGCATCAGGTGCCCCTTCCGAACAGACCGGCCGGACGCACCAGCAGGACGATGGCCATGATAACGAAGATCACCGTATTGGAGGCCTCGGGAAAGAACACCTTGGTCAGGCCCTCGAC
>JAEZEY010000230.1 GCA_023432845.1 Pseudomonadota bacterium | reverse complement strand
TCGGTACACCGGAGGCTTCGGCGGCCAGTTCGTCATCGCGGATGGTGGCGAAGCCGACGCCGAGGTTGGAGCGCTCGATGGTGCGGGCGACGACCAGTGACAGCACGACCAGAACCAGCATCATGAGGAACAGATACTGGATGAAGGCGCCAAGGACCGGGATTTCCGACGGCGGGATGATGTAGGCGCCGCGCGAGCCGCCGACGAAGGACCAGTTGACGACGAAGGTCTCGATCACCACCAGCAATGCCAAAGTGGCGATGGCGAAGAACACGCCGCGCAGCCGCAACGTAAGATAGCCCATGCCGAGGCCGAGCAGGCCGGACATGAGGCCGCCGATCACCATCAGCACCGGGATCGGCAGTTGGAAATCGAACTGCTGGCCGACGTTGTAGAAGAACACAGTCGAGTAAACGCCGACTGCGAAGAAGCCGGCGCTGCCGAAATTCACATAGCCGCAATAGCCGCCAAGGATGTTCCAGGCGGTGGCGATGACGATGTATTGCAGCACTGTGTAGCCGGCGAAGAACAGGTAATCGTTGCCGATCAACCGGAAGGCGATGAACAGCGCCGCGGCGACGGCAGCCAGGATGAGCGTGAACTTGGGCGTGTGCATTTAACGACCCAGCAATCCGGAGGGCCGCACGGCCAGGGTGAGCAGGAGCAGGCCGAACGACACCGCCGGCGCCCAGGACGGGCCGTAGAAGGTCGTGACGATGCTTTCGATGACGCCGATCAGCAGTGCGGCGATCAAGGTGCCGGGCAGGCTGCCGAGGCCGCCGAGCACGCAGATGGCGAAGACGCGGCCGATATATTCGCGGCCCGATGACGGCAACACCGGCTGGATAACGATGAGGAAGGCGCCGGCCAGCGCACAGGTCGCCATTGAGATCGAGAAGGCGATGCGCTTGATGCGGGTCGGATCCACCGCCATCAGTTCCAGCGCCTGCGGGTCCTGCGACACCGCCATCACCGCGCGGCCGATGAAGGTGCGCGACATATAGAGCTGCAACGCAGCGAACATGGCGAGCGACACCAGGGCCGGCACCAGCATGCGCAGCGGAAACTCCATGATGCCTAGCTTAAGGCTGCCGCCGGCGTAGACCGTGTCCACCGTCCGATAGTCGACGCCGAACACCAGGATCAGCGCCACCTCGGTGATGAACAGCAGACCGAAGAAGAAAGCGAGTCCGCGCAGCGCATCCTGTCCGCGTTTCTCGAAGGACTGGAAATAGATTCCATATACTCCCGTCCCAAGCGCGTAGAACAACGGCAGCGCCAGGATGGCGACGATGATGGGATCGATGCCGAAATTCGCGCTGACGATATAGGCGATGTACGAGCCGAGAATGATGAAGCCCGGATGCGCGATATTGACGATATCGAGCATGCCGAATGAAATCGAAATGCCGGCGGTGACCGCCGCATAAAAGCCGCCGAGCATCAAGCCGGCGATGATGGCATTGATCAACAGGTCGAACTGCATGAAAACGTCAGCCGGACCGGTGGCCGCAAAAGGCGGCCGGCAGGAACCTCACACGTGACAGGGCTTCCACCGGTCATTCGACCGGAAGGGACGGTCCCTCGAAATTACGTGAATGGCCGCCGATGGCCGGCACTATGACCTCCCCAATGATCTTTTTATGGCTGGTGCGCCCGACTGCGCCCAACCGTTGTGTCGCAGTGTGCAGGAAGCGGATCGGCTTGGCTAGCCTATTGATCGGGCAGGCACTCGGCGCGGCGGCGCTTATCCACGCAGCCTGATTCGGCGTCGTGCACGGTCCCACCCGTGCGGACGGCGCGGCGCGCGCTCAGGCTGCCTGTGGGCGGACGCCCGCTGGCAGTGGCAATGGTGCGTTGGCGGAATCCTTGAACTCCACGGTCATGAAGATCATCTCGGCGTCGCCGGTGTTCTGAAGGTCGTGCACCTTGAACTCGCCTTTGCCGTAGCTCTCGTGGCGCGTTTCGCCGGGGCGATAGGTGTATTCCACCGTGGTGCCGTCATGCACGTGCTGGCGCCCGCGCCCGCCGTTCACCGACGTCCAGAAATAATCCAGCACATGACGGTGAAAGCCGATCCGCTCGCCGGGCGCGAGACGGATGATCCATACGCGCGTACGTTCATTCTCCGACAGCAAGGTCGACCCGACGCATGGATTGGGATTGGCGGCTTCGCGTGCGAACTCGGCGGCGATCTCGGCCGGCCATTGCGACTGGCTCTTGGCGTCGGCGGCCTTGTCCACCATCGTCAGAGCCGCTTGACTGGCAGCCATGGCGTTCCTCCATGCTTTGTTCGTGGCATAGTACCGGGCAATGGGCGGGAACGAAAGGGCGGAGGAAAGCGTGGCAGGCAAGGAACGGCGCGCCATTGTCATCGGCGGCTCGATGAGCGGCCTGCTCAGCGCGCTGCTGCTGCGGCGCAAGGGGTGGCGCGTTGACATTTATGAGCGTGTCGAGGGCGAGTTGTCCGGGCGCGGTGCGGGCATCGTGGCGCAGCCGGAACTCATCGCGCGGCTTGAGGGGCTCGGCCTCGCGACTGGCGACCTCGGCGTTCGCATAGCGCGACGGCAAATTCTCGGTGCGGACGCCCGCATCACCGATGAACTGGCCTGCCCGCAGGTGGCGACCGCATGGGAGCGCGTTTACCGGCTGCTGCGCGATGCCTTCGCGCCAGAGCATTATCACCGCGGGAGGAGCCTTAAGGAACTCACGCAGGACGCGGCCAGCGTCACCGCGCACTTTGCCGATGGCGAGATGGTGTCCGGCGACGTGCTGGTCGGCGCCGACGGAATCCGCTCGACGGTGCGTCAGCTCTTGGCGCCCGAAGTCGCTCCGCTTTACGCGGGCTATGTCGCCTGGCGCGCGCTCATTGCCGAAGAAGCGATCCCGCCCGAGACGCATCGTGCGATTTTCGAAATCATGTCGTTCGGCCTGCCGCCGGGCGAACAATTCCTGAGCTATCCGGTCGCGGGTCCCGACAACGACGTGCGGCCCGGCCATCGACGCAGCAATGTGATCTGGTACCGGCCGGCCGACGAAACCGGCAAGCTGAAGTGGCTGCTCACCGACGCGCAGGGCCGCACCCACGATGTCTCCATTCCGCCACCGCTGATCCGCGCCGAGGCCATTGCCGAGATGAAGGATGCTGCGGAGCGGCTATTGGCGCCGCCATTTCGCGAACTGGTGCAGCTGATGGGTGAGCCGCTGCTGCAGCCGATCTACGATCTGGCCTCGCAGCGCATGGCTTTCGGCCGGGTGGCGCTGGTTGGCGATGCCGCCTTCGTGGCGCGGCCGCATGTCGGTGCCGGCGTGTCGAAGGCGGCGGATGACGCCGCGACGCTGGCGAGCGCGCTGGCCACTGACGATGTAGAGAGAGGGCTCAAGGACTTCGAGGCGGCTCGTCTACCGGAGAACCGGCGCATCATAGATTGGGCCCGTCATCTCGGCGCCTATCTGCAGGCAACGCAGACGCAGGAAGAGAAGGCGAGCGCAGGCCGCCACGCCACCGACGCCGCGGTGATCAAGGAAACCGCGACGCTCGACTTCCTTTATGCCTGAGCGGCGGTGCGGACTTTCGGCGTATTCGGCGTTTTGTCCCGCTTCAGCCGCGCCATCTTCTCCAGTACGGCGCAGACCGCGGCGGCATCCTTTGCCCCAAGGCCGGCCTTGAGCGCCCTGTCATAGATCGGTCGCGTCGCATCGAACAGCGGCGTCGGCACGCGCGTCGCGCGGACGAAGTCGCCGATCAGCCTCAGGTCCTTGTCGAACACATCGAGAGTCGCCGTGACGTTATCGTAGTCGTTCTTCACCATCATCGGCCCGCGCAGGTCGAAGATGCGCGATTGGCCGGCGCCGGCGGAGACCATGTCCAGGATCGCTTGCGGCGGCAGGCCGGCTTTCATGCCGAGCACCATGGCCTCGGCGCTGGCGATATTGTGGATGGCAACCATGAGGTTGGCGACATACTTCATCTTGCTGCCATTGCCGAAGGCGCCGACGTCATAGGCGGCGCGGCCGATGTCGGCGAATACCGGCTTGAGCCGCTTGATCGCCGCCTTGTCGCCGCTGGCGTAAAACACGACGTCGCCGCGCGCCGCCTGCGCCCCGGTGCCGCTCACCGGCACGTCGAGCATGGTGTGCTTGGCCTTGCGCATGCGGCGCTCGGCCTTCTGCTTGTCCGCGAGCGCAAAGGTGCTCAGTTCGACAAGGGTGATTGGCGGCAGCTTGGCGCCGGCAATCTCATGCACCACCGATTCAAGCGCTTTTGGCGAGGGCAGGCTGGTGAGCACGACGGGGGCGTGTTTGGCCACTTCGGTAGCGTTGCGCAGGATCGTGATGCCGCGATCCTTGGCCGCCAGCCGCCGCGCTGCGCTGATGTCGTAGCCGACGACGCGCCAGCCGGCTTTCTTGAGGAGACGGGCGAAGGCTCCGCCCATGATCCCGAGGCCGACGATGCCCACTGTGCCCGTGCGCTGGCGTGCGGCCGCGCGAGCCATCGGCTTTTTTGCCGCTGCTGCCATTTTTGATATTTTCGTCTTCGCCATGCTTCGGCCTTGCACTTTGTGACGTCCGTCAATGGGTAACATGCCACGTGCGGCACCGCCTTTCCAAGTGGCGGTCGGTTCGCTTATCGTTCGGCAACAAGAAGACTCGACCGGGAGGCGACGCGATGCAGCTTGGCTTTTTCACCATGCCGATCCATCCGCTGGACAAGGATTGGCGGCAATCGCTGCGGGAAGATCGCGAGGCCTTCATTCTGGCCGACGAACTGGGCTTCGCCGAGGCCTATTGCGGCGAGCACGTCACCGACCGCGCCGAGAACATCACGTCCTGCGTCGTGTTCCTGGCGAGCCTGGTCGACCGCGTCAAGCGCATGAAGCTCGGCACCGGCACCGTCAGTATGCCGAATACACATCCGGCCACGGTGGCGTCGCAGATCGCCATGCTCGATCACATGCTCGACGGTCGCTTCCTGTTCGGCATCTCGCCGGGGGGGCTGCTGTCCGACGCCGAAGTGTTCGGCAATCTCGACGCCGACCGCAACGCCATGTTCCTCGAGGCCATCAATCAGGTGCTCGCCATCTGGGAGGGCGAGCCGCCTTACGATCTCGCCGGCAAATACTGGGACATCAGCGTCGCGCGGCAATTCATCCCGGAACTGGGGCAGGGTTACATCGCCAAGCCGCTTCAGCGGCCGCATCCGCCCATCGTCGTCACGGCGGTGGCGCCATTCTCCAAAGGCGTCACCGAAGCCGCGGCGCGCGGCTGGGACCCGATCTCGGCCAACTTCCTGATGCCGCAATGGGTGAAGAGCCATTGGCCGAAATATGTCGAAGGCTGCGAGCGCGTCGGCCGCGCCGCGGATGCTGCGAACTGGCGCGTGGCGCGCTCGATCTTCGTCGCCGACGACGAAAAGACCGCCAAGGCCTATGCCACCGACCCGGACAGCCCTTACGTCTTTTACTATAAGCAGCTCTACAC
>JAEZEY010000213.1 GCA_023432845.1 Pseudomonadota bacterium | reverse complement strand
GGGGCCATGGGGGGGGCGGCCTAGCTCGGCGGGGTCGCCGCCGCGACCGTCGCCTTCGGCAAGGACCTTGCCATCGCGCTCGGCCTGCTCGGCCTGGTTCTGGCGATCGCGACCTCCATTCAGGTCGGGCTCGGCCTGCGGCCGCTCGACAGCCTGCGCCGAGGCATCGCCGAGATCAGGGCCGGGCGGCGCAGCGATCTGCCCGCCGCCGTGCCGGCCGAGGTCCAGCCGCTGGTCGAGGAAGTCAACGCGCTGCTGGAAGCGCAGGCCGGCGAGATCGAGCGCTCGCGCGGGCGCGCGGCCGATCTGGCGCACGGCCTGAAGACGCCGCTCGCCGCGCTGGCCTCCGACGTCGCGCGCCTGCGCGAGAGCGGCCAGGACGCGGTAGCGAGCGATATCGAGGCCATTGGCGAGGCCATGAGCCGCCATGTCGATCGCGAACTCGCGCGCGCGCGCGTGCGCGGCCGCGTTCGCTTGCGCCCGGATGTGTTCACCGCGCCGGCGCCGCTGGCGCGCTCGCTGGTGGCGACTTTGTCGCGGACGCCGGCGGCCCAGCATTTGTCATTCGAGATCGACATCGCCGACGCCGCGATGGCGCCGTTCGATCGCACTGACCTGGCCGAAGTGCTCGGCAATCTTCTGGAGAACGCGGTGCGCCATGCCCGCACGCGCATTCGCATCTCGGACGGCGGCGACAGCGCCGCCATCCATGTCGAAGACGACGGCGCGGGCATGGCGGAGAGCGAATTGCCCCGCGTGCTGGAGCGCGGCGTGCGCCTCGACGAGCGCGGCGGCGCCGGCCTCGGGCTTTCCATCGTCCAGGACGTGCTCGCCGCCTACAACTGGCGCCTGACGCTGACGCGCTCCGCGCTCGGCGGCGTCAAGGCGACGATTGCGCCGGAGGGGGTGTAGGCGGGCCTGATTTGCAGGGTCAGTCAATTACTCCGTCGTGCCGGGCTTGAACCGGGCATCCGCTTAGATGCTCAACCAAGAGGTATTATATATCCATGGCTACTGCCAAAAAACTGAGGAATGGGCGGAGCGGACGCCCCGTTGCCTGAAGGCCACCCTGAAGACTTAGCTGAGGCGTTAAAAAACATGACTTTAAAGAAGAGGCTAAGGCCAGCATCGCCAATAAGCTGGCGCGCGGGACATACCCTGCTCCCTTCTTTCTGGCCTACCTAGTTGCAATTGGCGTCGAGACAATCAGACTGGAGGATATGTAGCCTTGATGGGGGTCGGGTGCAGCGTTTCAGAGGTCACGAACTGGCGTTGGGGTTTTTTCTTGGCGTGTCCCTATTCGCGGTCGCGGCCGTATTTCTTTCCGTCTCGGATATAGTCCCACGCGAAATATGCGAGCAGACAGGGGAGCAAAATAAAACAGAGTGCGCCACGTATGGCCTGCCATTTGTCCTTGCTTGGAGCGTCGGCAAAGCCCTTAATTGGATCGCGCCGCTCTTGGCTGCGCTCGCCACCGTTGCGATAGCTTACTACACGTTTTCTTTGAAACGGGCGACGGACAAACTCTTCGATTCTAGTTCGGAACAAGCGGACATCGCGCGGCGAGCGTTGATCTCTAGCCGTCGTGCATGGCTGACCATTGAGGATGCCAAACTCACCTACCGAACCAGGTTCCTTGAAGGCCAAGTGGATTTCCGGCTCCAATATAGAGTTCGAAACATCGGAGAAACCCCAGCAACTAGCGTCTGGGCGAAGCCGGAAAGTTACTTTGACGGCGGCGTCAGGTTTTTGGACGCAGAAGAAGCCTACAAATCTCGAATGAGGCGACACCCCCCGCAAATTGGGCACATCTTGTTCCCGAAAGACGATTTTGATCAGACTGATTTTTGGACCTCCCCGCGAGATGAAATTCAGGGATCGATCAGAATCCGTCCGGATACTGGGCAGCCCGATATAAAAATCATTATCTTCTTGGCTGTGGTCTACCGGATTGTCGGCGACGATCAGCCCCACATGACGCATCGAGTTTATTCGATGCTCAATATTCCGCTCGGAACCATTCTCGAAGAGGACCAGTTCATTGAGCTGCCTCCGATGCCGTTTCACGCCACTGAAGTCGATTAGGCTATGGACGCGAGAGCACCAACAACGAGCCCAGCCGACAACCCCTATAAGGGAGCATAGCGCGCCCTCGCTGGCCGCGCCCCGGAGCGACGATGAGTATCGGTGTCCCCTTCCCCCGGAACACACATTTTCGCCCCCGCGTTGCCGTCCCGCAAGCGTCAGCCGCCGCCGGCCAACGCGCCGGACCTGCCGCCACGGCAATAGCTGGCGATGATGTGCGCTCACTTCTTTCTTTCCCCCTCTCCCGTCCTCGCTCGGCTTCGCCTCCACTCGGACACCCTCTCCCCGAGGGGAGAGGGGAAGAGGGGATGCCGGATCTAAATAATATTCCTAGGACTATTGACTCCTGTCCCTAGCTAGGCCTATATTCCCCTTCATCCCGCCCCTGTTAGCGAGGGGTGTCTGATCAGCGTCTCCAGACGCTGGGGCGGGGAGCGGTGGCCGGGCTGGGGCGTCGGAGATGCGGCGCAAAATTCCCCTCCCGGCGGTCCAAGCCGCAAGGTCCCGATGCGCCCGCCGCGCATCACGGGCTGACGATGTGCGTCTTAGGGAACGAAGCGCCGGTCCCCGCCGGAGAGAAACTCGACACCAGGGTTTCTTGAAAAGCGGCCCGAAGCAGAGAGCCCGACGAAGCCTGGGTCTCAGCCCTCAAGCGGTGGATAGGTCGCCCGACGTAAGAAGGGCTCGCCTGAAAGGTTGGTCCACCGGGGGCTTTGCGGAGCAAACCTATAAACACCGCGCGCGGGACGCCGGGGATCCGGCAATCTCGTGGTGACTACGCCTGTGTACTCCTAACTCACATCGTACACAGGGCTGCGGGGTCGTTCGGGCCCCGGCGTTCCGCGCGCCCTCGTTTTATCGACGGGCGATGGAATGAAGGTTTGGGACTGCGGCCTGCCCGGGGCCGATCAAAGAATGCGGGCGATGA
>JAEZEY010000090.1 GCA_023432845.1 Pseudomonadota bacterium | reverse complement strand
CCAATAGGTCATGCTGAGACCGAGGGTCGCGACGTGAAGCAAAAGGAACAGCGCACCCGCTGATACTGCGCTGCGAATGTCAAAGATCGCAAAGATCGCCAGCGCCATGACGGCCCATGCCGAGGCGGCGAACCAAGCGCCGCGCTTTCCGGTGAACTTGGTGACCTGAACCCAGGCCGGTATAATCAGGAGGCCGGCCGCAGCCTTTACCGACAGGGCGTAGCGCGCACTCGCTTCGTCATGAACGAAATATTTGTAATAATAGAGCAGGGACTTGCCGATCATCGTGCTGCAAAGCGCAGCCGCCGTGACGGCGACCATGACCATCCAGAACGCGCTGTTGTAGCGGACAGCTTTGAAGCTTTCGGCAAGTGTCGGTGGAAGGGCCGCATCCGAGGCCAGGACCGGTTCGCGGGTGTTGAGGAACACCAGTGGCAGAACGCAAGTCGAGATCGCCGCGATGACGCATGCGGCATAGAAGAAGCCCCGCGCCTGATCGCCTCCACCGAGCGTGGCCACAAGAGGTTGGGTCAGGAATGAGACGGTAAGCCCTGCCAGCGTTGCGAAAAACATGCGGAACCCGGCCAGCGAACTTCGCTCGTCAGACCGCGACGTGATCCGCGCCGTCAGCGCGCAATAGGGGATCGAGACTGCAGTATAAGCGAGGCGAAAGAGCAAGTGCGTCAAAAGGACTGTGGCCGTCAGCATGAGGCCGGTTGAGGCGGGTGTCCAGTAAAGCGCCGCGAACGACAGGCCGAGCGGAGCGGCACCCAGCAAGATCCAGGGCCGGTAGCGTCCCCACCGTGTGCGCGTGCGGTCCGCGAGCGCGCCCATCACGGGGTCGAGCGCGCCATCGAAGATAGAGGCGATCATGTAGATCAGGCCAGCGGTTGTGGCCGGCAGGCCGATCGCGTCGGTGTAGTAGAACATCAGGAAGAGCGAGATGCTCTGCCAATAGAGGTTGCAGGCATAGTCGCCGATTGCGAACCCGACCTTGTTTCTGAAGCTCAGCCGGCCTCCCGCCTCTCCGTCCACCATCGAGCTCCCGTCATTTTCGATCAATATTGACCTTGTGCATTATTTTCGATCTAATCTTATGCAGCTATTCTCTGGTCTGCAAGGTACATCGCTTATGGCTTTTCGCTTTTCCAGTTCTGGCCCGGCCGGAGATAATCTCGCTTGTCTGCGGATCGATCGCGACCGTTTCGTCGACACCGCCGGTCGGCATGTCCTCCTGCGCGGCGTGAACCTGGGCGGTGATTGCAAAGTGCCCTTCCCCGACGGGGGCACACATTATCCCGACGATTTTTCAGGTCACCGAACTGTCTCGTTCGTCGGCCGACCCTTTCCGATCGAAGAGGCGGACGAACATCTGGCGCGGCTCGCGCATTGGGGGTTCAATTGCCTGCGCCTCCTGACGACCTGGGAGGCGGTGGAGCACGCGGGCCCTGGCGAACATGATGCAGACTATCTCGATTATTTTGCCGAGATATGCGCGCGGGCAGGGCGCCACGGGCTATATGTGTTTGTTGATTTTCACCAGGATGTGTGGTCGCGAATGAGCGGCGGCGACGGCGCGCCGGGCTGGACGTTCGAGGCAGCCGGTCTTGATTTCACGCGCTTTCACGCAGCCGGCGCGGCGCACGTGATGCAACATGTCTACGATTATGGCAGCATGGAGCGCCGTCAGGCAGATTATCCCCAGATGAGTTGGGGGTCCAATTACCGCCTGCCCGCCAACGGCATCATGTGGACCTTATTCTGGTGCGGTGCACTGTTCACACCCCAGCACCGAGTGGATGGCGAGAATATCCAGCATTACCTGCAGCGCCATTATCTTGGCTCGATGGAGGCTGTCGCGCGCCGGGTGCGCCACATGTCGCACGTCATCGGGTTCGACACGATCAACGAGCCCGGGGTCGGATGGGTGGGAGAAAGACTGACGTACCGCCACCTGCTGCCGACCGATGAGAATCCGACGCGCCCGCGTATTGGGCTCGCGCTCTCACCGCTTGACGGCCTCGCTCTCGCGCGCGGCCTTCCCGTCGAGGCGCAGGTCCTGACGCGCAACCGCGCAACCGGACATGCCGAGCCCAGCCATACCCGCCTCGTCAATCCTGACGGCATCTCCATCTGGCGGGACGGCATCACCTGCCCGTTCGAGGCGGCAGGCGCCTACCGAGTAGAAGACGGTGCCGCGATCGCACTCGACGACGAGTTCTTTCGGCAGCGCGACGGCCGCCACATCACGATTTCGGAGGACGGGCTTGGTCCCTTCTTTCACAAGGTGGCCGAGGTAACCCGGCGGCACAATCCGGACTGGTTCGTGTTTGTCGAACTCGACGCATTCGGCGCGGCCGCCGGGCGACCGTTTCCGTCGAAGTTGCCCGAGCGCTCGGTCAATGCGAGCCATTGGTATGATGCTGCTACCTTATACCTGAAGACGTTCGATCCGAACGACTCGTACGACTTCCACTCGGGCAGACACGCGACCAGCGAGGCCGAAGTCGCCGCGCGTTATGTCGATCAGATGCAGTTCAAGGCGGCGGATCCCGCGCGCACCTTTACGCCCCACGGTGCGCCCGCACTGATCGGCGAGTTCGGTATCCCCTACGACCTTGACGAAGGTGCTGCCTTTGCCGCTTGGGCCCGGGGTGAGCGCGACCCTGCAATTTGGGACAAGCACAACCTG
>JAEZEY010000024.1 GCA_023432845.1 Pseudomonadota bacterium | reverse complement strand
CTTAACCCCCACCCCCGCCCGCCCCCGGGGGGCCACCTCTCCCCCTGGGAGAGGTGAAGAGCGGCATTTTCACCTTTTGGGCGCCCGGAACCCGCCACACCGCCCTGTGAAAAACGCCGTAAACCCGCCCTTAGGCTTACCGGCCAACCCCGGTCATTAACGTCGTGTTTACCCGCGTCGTTAATCATTGGGTCATCGTCCGGAAGAGGGAACCGGGGCCGATCGGCGATTCGCCGCCCTGCCCCAACCACCTGATGGGCTGATCGTGTACTCCGCCGGCAGAAAGCTTAAGGCGGTCAAACCGGAGCAGAAGCTACGTCGTGGCTAAAAAACCACTCAACAGCAAGAGTTTAGGGCGATTCGGCGCTTTGGCGCCAGCAAACGCTTGCCGGCGAGAATCAGGTTTTGTTAACCATGTCGTCATAGTGTCGAATCGGTTTGTCCCACCGCGTTTTTTTCAAGAACTCGCCGCCCATGCGGCGCTGACCCAGAGCCCGGCTGCGGCGAGATAGGGGACTACAATGCGCGTTCTACTCATCGAAGATGACAGCGCGACCGCTCAATCCATTGAGCTGATGCTGAAATCCGAGAGCTTCAACGTCTACACCACCGACCTCGGCGAGGAGGGTGTCGACCTCGGCAAGCTCTACGATTACGACATTATCCTGCTGGACCTGAACCTCCCCGACATGTCGGGTTTCGAGGTGCTGCGCTCCCTGCGGGTCTCCAAGGTCAAGACGCCGATCCTGATCCTGTCCGGCCTCGCCGGCATCGAGGACAAGGTCAAGGGTCTCGGCTTCGGCGCCGACGACTACATGACCAAGCCGTTCCACAAGGACGAGCTGATCGCCCGCATCCACGCCATCGTGCGCCGCTCCAAGGGCCACGCCCAGTCGGTCATCAACACCGGCGACCTGGTGGTCAACCTCGACACCAAGACGGTTGAGGTCACCGGCCAGCGCGTGCACCTGACGGGCAAGGAATACCAGATGCTCGAGCTGCTCTCGCTGCGCAAGGGCACGACGCTGACCAAGGAGATGTTCCTCAATCACCTCTACGGCGGCATGGACGAGCCGGAGCTCAAGATCATCGCCGTGTTCATCTGCAAGCTGCGCAAGAAGCTGGCCAATGCGTCGGACGGCAAGAACTACATCGAGACCGTCTGGGGCCGCGGCTATGTACTGCGCGAGCCGAACGAGGCGGACGAGCGGATCCCCGCTTAAGCCCCTTCCCTCTCCAGGGCGACATAAAAAACCCCGCCAGCGATGGCGGGGTTTTTGTTTGGCTTGTTGTGCTCGTAGCCCGGATGAGCGCAAGCGAAATCCGGGACAGTCCGCCCCGCATTCCGCTCCGTTCCATGCGGGCGACGAATCTCACACCAAACTCAACGTCGCCGCCGTCAGCACCAGATAGCGGCCGACCTTGGCGACGGTGACCAGCGCCAGGAACACCGGAAACGGCTCGCGCAGCACGCCCGCCACCACGGTGAGCGGATCGCCGATGAACGGCGCCCAGGAGAGCAGCAGCGACCAGCGGCCATAGCGGTGATACCAGCCTTCGGCGCGCGCGAGCGCGTCGGGCTTGACCGGAAACCAGCGCCGATCGCGGAAGCGCTCGATGCCGCGGCCGAGCAGCCAGTTGACGCAGGAGCCCAGCACATTGCCGGCGCTCGCCACCGCGAGTAGCGCCCACACCGGATAAGAGCCGTTGAGCAGCAGGCCCGCCAGCACCGCCTCCGACTGCGCTGGCAGGATGGTCGCGGCAATGAGGGCAGTGAAGAACAGTCCCGAATAGACGGCGAGCGTGGCCATGGCGAAGCCGGTTTAGGCGGACGCCGCGCCAAAGGCAAAACCCCGCGCAAGGCGGGGTTTTGTTCGGGACGGTCTTCAGGCGGAGCCCTTCAACGTGCCCGCTTGCGGCCGGTGAACATGGCTTTGACCAGATTTTCCCGGTGCTCGAAGCTCGCCAGCAGTACGCCGAGCACATGGAACGCGACCAAACCGACGGTCAGATTCGCGAAGACCTCGTGCACCTCTTCGAGAACTTTGGAGCCCCAATAGGCATCGGTCGTCATCATATAGCCGGTGACGCAGCTTCCGCCGATCATGACGAGCAGCGCCACGATCATCGCGCCGCCGGCCGGATTGTGACCGATATAGCGCGGCGCCCGAAACAGCATGATGTCGCGCAGATAACGGAGCGTCACGCCGGGCGAGCGCACGAAGTTCGCGAAGCGGGCGTGTTGCGGGCCGACGAAGCCCCAGATCACCCGCACCGCCACCACCGCGGCGATCGTGTAGCCGACCGCGATGTGAACCTTTTCGACCTCGTCGGCGGTGGCGTAGGCCACGACAAACAAGGTCGCCAGCGACCAGTGGAGGACCCGCACCAGCGGGTCCCAGACCTTGACCGTGGCCGGCGGCGCAGCGCCGCCGGCTTCGATGATGGAATTGGCTTGGCTCATCGCGTCCGGCCCTAGTCCTGGCCGACGATCTGGCCGTTGGTGGGATCGAGGAACAGCTCCACCCGGTTGCCGTTCTTGTCGATCGTGTAGAACTCGCCGCAGGACTTGGCGAGCTTGGCCTTGCGCACCTGATAGCCCTGCCCTTCGAGCTTGGACTGCAGCTGCTGCATCGACAGCCACTGGTTCTCCGGCGCGTTGGTGCAGGGCCGGCCCAGGCTGCCGGCATAGGCGGCGCCCGAAGCACCCAGGATCGCGGCGGCGGCGGTGAGAATGACAAGCTTGCGCATCAGGATCTCCATCTGTTTCGGCCGGACCACACCATGTGACCGTCGATGGCCCGACCTTGCGCCGGTGCCCCTGACGGGCGCCTGTTGATCCATGTCAGCCAGTTGTCAGGTCGTTTGCGGCATGGTGGCCGCATTCCAGAGGAGTGATGACTCATGCGTTTACGATGGTTTCCAATCGGCCTCGCGATGCTGCTCGCTGCGGCCGGTCTGATCGGCGGTCTGCACACGGCCGGCGCCGACGATGACGATCACAAGCGGCACGACGCCGTGCGCCGCGCCGTCGAGGCCGGCGAAATCCGGCCGCTCGCCGACATCATCGCCGATGTGCGCAACAAGTTGCCCGGCGAGATCGCCGGCGTCGAGATCGAGCGCAAGAACGACCGCTGGCTCTACGAATTCCGCGTGATCGACGCGCGCGGCCGTCTGTTCGAAGCCTACGTCAATGCTCGCGACGGCACGGTCGAGCGCGTCAAGGAGAAGTAATGCGCCTGCTGCTCGTCGAGGATGACCGGCGCATCGCCGACGACATCAAGCGCGCGCTCGGCGCCGCTGGCTATGTCGTCGACACCGCGCGCGACGGCGAGGACGCCTGGTTTCGCGGCGACACCGAGGACTATGGCGCGGTCATTCTCGATCTCGGACTGCCCGGCATGGACGGCCTCGCCGTGCTCAAGCGCTGGCGCGCGAACGGCCGGCACATGCCGGTGCTGATCCTGACCGCGCGCGGCAGCTGGGCCGAGCGCGTCGACGGCATCGATGCCGGCGCCGACGATTACCTGCCCAAGCCGTTCCGCATGGAGGAACTGCTGGCGCGGCTGCGCTCGATCGTGCGCCGCTCCGCCGGCCATGCCTCCTCCATCATCTCGGCCGGCGACATCACGCTCGACGAGCGCCAGATGAAAGTGAGCCTGCGCGGCGCGCCGGTGATGCTGTCGCCGCTGGAATATCGCGTCGTCGCTTATCTGTTGCGCAACAAGGGCCGCGTCGTCTCGCAACACGAGCTCGATGAAAACGTCTACGGGCCGAACGAGGACCACGACTCGAACGCGCTCGAAGTGCTGATCGGCCGCGTCCGCAAGAAGCTGGGCGCCGCCCTGATCGAAACGCGCCGCGGCTTCGGCTATCTGGTGCCGGAGACGATGCCGTGAAGCCCGGCTCGCTGCGGCTGCGCCTCGTCGCCGGCGGCATCGTCGCCATCCTGATCGCGCTCAGCATCGCCGGCCTCGGCCTCACCGTGCTGTTCCAGCGCCACGTCACGCGCACGCTCACCGGCGATCTCGAGGTTCACCTCAAGCAATTGATCGCCGGTATCGATGTCGGCCCGCAGGGCGAGCTGGTCGTGACGCGGCCGCCCGCCGATCCGCGCTTTGCCGATCCGCTGTCCGGATTGTACTGGCAGGTATCGGGCGCGAGCGGCCAGATGCTGCGCTCGCGCTCGCTATGGGACATGACGCTGAAGCTGCCGGCCGACGCGCTGTCGGCCGGCGCCACGCATTTCCACGAACTGCCGGGCCCCGCACACCCGCAGCTTCTGGTCGCCGAGCGCAACATCGTGCTGTCCGGCGGCGGGCAGAACCCGTCGGCGCGCATCGCGGTCG
>JAEZEY010000003.1 GCA_023432845.1 Pseudomonadota bacterium | reverse complement strand
GGTCACGCCCTGCGGGCGGCCCGGCCATGACCCCGAAAAAATGCTCTGAGACCTGCTAGAACCACCGCTCCTTGACGACGATGGTGTCGCCCGGAAGCAGCGGATAGTTCAGCGGGACATTGCCGCGCATGCGCTGACCCGGCGCATTGCGGGTCAGTTCGACGTTCTTCTTGGCGGCGCGCGCGCCGAAGCCGCCGGCGATCGCCACCGCGGTCTCGACCGTCATGTTGGCGACGTAGGGATACTGACCCGGCGTCGTGACCTCGCCGAGAATGAAGAACGGGCGGTAGGTCTCGACCTCGACCGTGACATGTGGCTCGCGCACATAACCCCGGCGCAGCCGGTCAGCAATCGCCTTGGCGAGCGCTTGTGTCGAGGTGCCGCGCGCCGGCACGGCGCCAATGAGCGGCAGGTTCACATTACCGCCGGCATCGACGGTGTAACTGTTGGTAATGCCATCCTGGCCGAACACAACGACGCGCAGCTTGTCGCCGGAATCGAGCGTATAGGCGGGCGCGGCCGGCGAGACGGCGGCATAGCCGTAGTTCGGCATCGCGGCCGGGGCCGGTACGTAAGGCCCGCCGCGCGGGGCAACGGCTTGCGGCGCAGGCACCTGCGCCATCGCAGCCTGTGGCGGCGGCGTGTATTGCGCCACATAAGGCTGCCGCAGTGCCGGCTGCTGTTGGATGTAGGTCTGTGTCTTGCGACTCGATGAGAACAGGCCGCGGCCGCTTGAGGCCCTGGGCTGCGGCGCCGGTTGCGGCTGGACATATTGCGGCTGCGCGTAAGCCTGCTGGGCATAGGCCGCCGAATTTGAATAGAGCGAGCGCGAGGAAGGAGTCGCCGGCGCTGCGTGTGCCTGCGGATAGGCCTGCTGGGCGGGGGCCGAATAGGAAATGCCGGGATAGGCTTGGGCCTGCGCCGTCTGCTGTTGCTGGCTGATCACCGGCACCGGCTGGCCGGTCTGCGGATCGATGATGTACTGGACCTGCGCCGTTTTGCGCGCGCAACCGGCAGCCGCCAGGGCGGCCATGAGCACGAGCAAAATCTTGGCATTTCGCATCGAAGCGAATCCGGGGGTCGCAGGACAGAAATCGACGCCCGATTAGCGCTTTATATGGTTAAGAAAGTCTGACTGAGGCCAGCTTTGCCCTCCCCCTGTCAGACGGACGGTCAGGCAAGGATCATTGCGCCGTGGCAGCCGCCGCAGCCTTCACCCCGGTGCCGATCGGGCAGGACACGCCGGTGCCGCCCAGCCCGCAATAGCCATAGGGGTTCTTGGCCAGATACTGCTGGTGATAGTCCTCGGCGAAGTAGAATGGCGGCGCATCGACGACCTCGGTGGTGATCGCCCCGTAGCGCCGGGCTTTCAGTTCCTTCTCGTACATCGCTTTGGAAGCCTCGGCGGCCGCCTTCTGCTCGGGTGAGAAGGTGTAGATGCCGGAGCGGTACTGCGTGCCGATGTCATTGCCCTGACGCATGCCCTGGGTCGGGTCGTGGCTCTCCCAGAACGTCTTGAGCAGGGTCCCGTAGGAAACCTTCTTCGGGTCATAGACCACCAGCACCACCTCGTTGTGGCCGGTGCGGCCCGAGCACACTTCCTCATAGGTCGGGTTCGGGGTCAGGCCGCCGGCATAGCCGACCGCGGTGACGTATACGCCGTCGCCCAGCTGCCAGAATTTGCGCTCGGCGCCCCAGAAGCAGCCGAGCCCGAACAGGGCCTTCTCATTGCCCTCCGGATACGGCCCCTTGAGCGCATGGTGATTGACGAAATGCTCATCGGCCGTCGGGATCGCGCCCGCCCGCCCGGGCAGCGCCTCATCTTTCGAGGGCATCGAGACTTTCTTGAACCCAAACATGGTTTGGCTCTCCCGTCTTTGTTGAGCCCAATATAAGCACGCGCCCCCGGTTCCGGTACCGGAGGGTGATCACGAGGCCGACAGAGGAAGGTGATTACCGCGCGTACCCGATGAGCGGGCGGCGCGGCCGGCCCAGCAGCATGAACAGGATCGCCAGCACGCCGAGGACCGCCCAGCTCGGCCAGGACAGGAAGGTCACCGCCACCGGATCCCACAGCACGCCCCCGGCATAGGGCGACAATAGCGGCTGGAGCGTCGCCAGGCTCTTCGGGCTCAGCAGCGTCCAAAGGTCGCCGACGCTGGTCAAAAACAGGCGGTTTCCGGCAATCGATTTGGTGCCATCGTAGATCACCAGCACGAATGCGGCGGCCAGTCCGAAAAGCCCGAGGGTGCGCAGCAAGAACTTTATCATGCAACCAATATACAGTGTGACGGCGGCGGATGCCTCACCTAGCCGTAACCGTCGGCCCCTTCAACCCTGCCGCTGCATTGCGACATGGCGCCTCGCCTTGAGTTGCCGGGGTGCCTTCCGCTAGACCTTATCCCAACAGCTTGGCCGCGGACCGCTCCGGGGAAGAAAAGCTGACCGCCCCATGGAGTGAAAATGGCCAAACGCCCTCGTCCGACCTTCACCGAGCAGGAAGCGCTGCAGTTCCACAGCGGCGGCCGCCCGGGCAAGCTGGAGATCGTCGCCACAAAGCCGATGGCGACCCAGCGCGACTTGTCGCTGGCCTATTCCCCAGGCGTCGCGATACCGGTGCTGGCCATCGCCGACGATCCGCACAAGGCTTACGAGCTCACCACCAAGGGCAATTTCGTTGCCGTCATCACCAACGGCACGGCCATTCTCGGCCTCGGCAACCGCGGCGCGCTGGCAGCCAAGCCGGTGATGGAAGGCAAGGCAGTGCTGTTCAAGCGCTTCGCCGACATCGATTCCATCGACCTCGAAGTCTCGACCGAGGATCCGGACGCCTTCATCAATTGCGTCAAATATCTCGGCGCCGGCTGGGGTGGCATCAATCTCGAGGACATCAAGGCACCCGAGTGCTTCATCATCGAGCAGAAACTCCGCGAGGTGATGGACATCCCGGTGTTCCATGACGACCAGCACGGCACGGCCATCATCTCCGCTGCCGGTCTGCTCAACGCGCTGGAAATGACCGGCCGCGACATCAAAAATACCAGACTCGTATGCAACGGCGCCGGCTCCGCCGGCATCGCCTGCCTTGAACTGCTGCGCGCCATCGGCTTCCCGCCGGACAACCTCATCCTCTGCGACACCAAGGGCGTCATCTACAAAGGCCGCACCGAAGGCATGAACCAGTGGAAGTCGGGCTACGCGGTCGAAACCAAAGCGCGCACGCTGGAAGATGCGATCAAGGGCGCCGACGTGTTCTACGGCCTGTCGGCCAAGGGCGCGGTGACCAAGGAAATGGTCAAGTCGATGGCGGACAAGCCGATCATCTTCGCCATGGCCAACCCCGACCCGGAAATCACCGCCGAGGAAGTCGCCGAAGTACGCGACGACGCCATCATGGCGACCGGCCGTTCGGATTACCCGAACCAGATCAACAATGTGCTCGGCTTCCCCTTCATCTTTCGCGGCGCGCTCGACGTGCGCGCTTCGACCATCAACATGGAGATGAAGATCGCCGCCGCGCGGGCGTTGGCCGATCTCGCGCGCGAGGACGTGCCCGATGAAGTGGCGGCGAACTACGGCACGCGGCTCAAATTCGGCCCGGAATACATCATCCCGACGCCGTTCGATCCGCGCCTGATGTCCTGGGTGCCGCCGGCGGTTGCGAAGGCGGCGATGGAGACCGGCGTCGCGCGCAAACCTATCGAGGACATGGAGGCCTACAAGCAGCAGCTCAATGCGCGCCGCGATCCGATCGCCGGCACGCTGCAGCAGGTTTATACCAAGCTGCGGCGCGCGCCGAAGCGCGTCGTCTTCGCCGAAGGCGAGGAGGAGCAGGTGATCCGCGCCGCGGCGTCGTTCGTGACGCAGGGCCTCGGTACCGCATTGCTGGTCGGCCGAGAAGACCGGGTCAAGGAAACCGCCAAGGACGCCGGCATCGAACTGGGCAATGGCATCGAGATCATCAATGCCGCCCTGTCCAAGCGCAACACCGTCTACCTGAACTATCTTTACGAGCGTCTGCAGCGGCAGGGTTACCTGCTGCGCGACGCCCAACGGCTGGTGAACACCGACCGCAACCATTTCGCCGCGCTGATGGTGGCGAATGGCGATGCCGACGCCATGGTGGCCGGCGCGACGCGCAATTTTTCGGTCGCGCTCGAGGACGTGCGCCGGGTCATCGACGCCAAGCCCGGACATCGGGTCATCGGCGTATCACTGGTGGTGGCGCGCGGCCGCACCGTACTGGTGGCCGATACCGCGATCACCGAGCTGCCAACCGGCGAAGAACTCGCTGAGATCGCCATCGAGGCAGCGGCCGTCGCCAAGCGCTTCGGCTATGTGCCGCGCGTCGGCATGCTGGCCTTCTCCACCTTCGGCCATCCGGCGGGCGAACGCTCCGAAAAGGTGATCGAGGCGGTGAAGATCCTCGACCAGCGCCGCGTCGATTTCGAATATGAAGGCGACATGGCGGCCGACGTCGCGCTCAATCCCGATCTTGCCGCGGCCTACCCGTTCAACCGGCTGTCAGGCCCGGCCAACGTGCTGATCATGCCGGCGTTCCACTCGGCGTCGATCTCGACCAAGATGCTGCAGGAGCTCGGCGGCGCCACCGTCATTGGCCCGTTGCTGGTCGGCCTCGACCGCTCGGTGCAGCTCGTCCAACTCGGCGCCAATGACACCCAGATCGTCAACATGGCGGCGCTCGCTGCCTTCAATGTGAGCGGCTAAGAGGAAGCGATGTCCCACCCCACCCTTTCAGGCGTGATCGCCGCCATCGCCACGCCGCTCGATGAGAACCTGTCACCGGACATTCCGCGCGCCGTGAAGCTGGCGCGCTGGCTGCTCGACAATGGCTGCGACGGCCTCAACGTGCTTGGCTCGACCGGCGAGGCGACCTCGTTCTCGGTCGAGGAACGCAAGTCGGTGATGAGCGCCTACAAGGCCGATGGCCTGCCAATGGGCCGTCTGATGGTGGGTACCGGGGCCGCTTCGATCGCCGACGCCGTCGCGCTGACGCGCCACGCCGCGGAGCTCGGCTTCGCCGGCGCCCTGGTGCTGCCGCCGTTCTACTACAAAGGCGTTCCGGACGACGGTCTCGTTGCCTATATCGGCGCTCTCGTCGAGGCGACCGCCAGCCAGAGGCTGCCAGTCTATCTCTACCACTACCCGCAGCTCTCCGGCGTGCCGTGGCATGTCGAACTGATCAAGCGCCTGCGTCAGAACTTCCCCGGCCGCATCGCCGGCCTGAAGGACTCGTCGGGCGACATGGCCTACGCCCGCTCGGTGGCGGCGATCGCCAAGGACTTCGCCACCTTCCCGTCGACCGAGGCCTGCCTGCTCGATGCCCGCAAGGGCGAATTCGCCGGCTGCATTTCGGCGACGGCGAACGTCAACGCCGATCTCTGCCAGCGCGCCTGGAAGGACGGCGACGCCGCCGCGCACGAGCAGGCGGTCGCGATCCGCAAGCTGTTCGAGGGCCGGCCCCTGGTGCCGGGGGTCAAGACGCTGCTCGGTCACATCCACGGCGACGCGAACCTGGCCCGCGTCCGCCCGCCCTTTGCCGCCGTGTCGGCCGCCGACCGAACCGCCATTACCGGCGGCTACGACGCCATCCGGGCCAAAAACGCCACCTAAGGGGGCGGAAACACTCGGATTCTTCGGGCGTTGACGCCCGGGCGCAGGCCAACTATAAGCCACGCGCAATTGGGGCCGGATTTCCGGCCCCGTTTATTCTTGGCAACAGACGGCTCGTGAGCGCGGCACTTCCGCCGCATGCGGCCAGTCGCGTTAGAGACCGAACGAGATTTCAGATGGCCAACACCAAGTCCGCCCGCAAGGCGACCCGCAAGATCGCGCGACGCACCGCGATCAACAAAGCGCGCCGCACCATCCTGCGCAATTCGGTGCGCAAGGTTGAAGAAGCGATCACCGCCGGCGACCGCGCTGCGGCCGCCGAAGCCTTCAAGGCAGCGCAGCCCGCGATCATGCGTGCGGCGCAGCGCGGCACCGTTCACAAGAACACCGCCAGCCGCAAGGTCTCGCGCCTCTCGCACGCGATCGCCAAGCTCGGCAAGTAAGCTGCCGCGGTGCAGCGGTCGAATTCGCCGAGCTGCCTCGGCTGAATTGGCGACAAGCGCCGCCCGCGCTGCAGCAAGACACCGCGAGAGCTCGGCGCCGCATGAGCGGCGTTCGCCACCGCGAAATTGCTCGGCGAGATTGCCTGGCGAAATTGCTTGGCGCTTTTTCGAAAAATCGATGACAATGACATGGCGCGGACGTTGACAACGTTCCGCGCCCGCGCGCATTCGTCAAACTGTCACCGCCATGTCAGACAGTTGTGAGCGCCAAGTATTTTCAGCGCCTTTCGTCAATCCGTTTTTTATCAGTCCAATAGTTGCAGCGTGTTTTGTCGTTGGGGCTACCCTCATTCGCCGCTCAAAAAATTCGGCGATCACATAATGACTTAGGTCGAATGTGGCGCCGAGGACCCGAAAATGCCTGTGCCACAATGGCAAAGCGACTCCCGGTCTGATGATTTTTTCTAACAAGTTACCTTCGCACCTTAGGCCGTTGGCCTGCGCAATTCCCCACGACTCATCAACACGTTGGTTAGCGAGCGGTAGAAAATTCGATCAGGTCGCCATGTGCGGCACAACTCGCGCGGTGCAATCGTCCGACAATTCGAAATTGCCCAGCCGCGCGCGTCGTGTATTTTGACAAATGCGCGCGGACATTCTCCGCGACGCGCTCAGAAACAAGGAATGGTTCTGCGCTCATTGGCAGATGAGTACGGCTATCTGTTGCCCGGTGGCGGGAAATCCACCGTTAGCGAAGATGGATCGGCGACAGGACAGATTGATATCGAGCTGGGCGAAAGCCTGAAGAAGGGGGACTGCGATGATGGCGAACTCTGATACGAATGATGGTGACGGCGTCTCCACGTCGTTCTACACCGGCTCGTACAGTGTCTTCCCTCGCCAGATCCCCAACGTTCACCCGGGTAACGCGCCGCCCAATTCTTAAAGGGCGCGATCCCGTCTCCTTCAAAACGATATCGCGCCGAAACCGATAGGCCGGCCAAGATATCCCGTAAGCGTGTTGCGTTTCGTACCGGCGCGTCGACGGCTCATGCCGTCAGGCCGAGCAACCCCTTGTCCGTTCAACCAACCAGACCAAAACAAAAGAGAAGAAGAAAATGTCGAACGACGATCTGGAGAGCTGGCTCAAAGTCAAAGCGCGCCTGCGTGTGGAAGTGGGCGACGACGTCTTCTCCAGCTGGTTTGGCCGCATGGAACTCGAAGGCATTGACGACGGCGGCGTGCGCCTGTCGGTTCCGACCCGTTTTCTCAAAAGCTGGATCCAGTCCCACTATGCCGAAAAGGTGCTTTCGTGCTGGCAGTCCGAGCGCAACGAGGTCGGCCGCATTGAGTTGATCGTCCGTTCCGCCGTGCTCAAGACCACCACGCAGCCGAAGGCGAAGGTGGAATCCGCCGCGTTTCATGGCCCCGGCGAAGGTCGCCCGCTCAATGGCAACGGCGCCGGGCGCCCGATCCCGGCCGGCGATGCGGCCGTACACGAGGCGCTCGGTGGCTCGCCGCTCGATGCGCGGCTGACCTTCGACACCTTCGTCGTCGGGCGCGCCAACACGCTGGCTCAAGCCGCGGCACGGCAGGTTGCCGCGGCCCGCCGCAACGACCCGGTGATGTTCAATCCGCTCTACATCCATTCCGGCGTCGGTCTCGGCAAGACGCATCTGCTGCAGGCCATCACCTGGGCCGGCAACGCCTCCGGCGAGCGCAAGGTGCTGTACCTCACCGCCGAGAAATTCATGTACGGCTTTGTCGCCGCGCTGCGCGCGCAGAATGCGCTCGCGTTCAAGGAAGCGTTGCGCGGCATCGGTGTGCTCGTGATCGACGACCTGCAGTTCCTGCAGGGCAAGTCGACGCAGGCCGAGTTCTGCCACACGCTCAACGCCCTGATCGACGCCGGTCGGCAGGTCGTCATCGCCTCCGACCGGCCGCCGTCGGACCTCGAAAGCCTCGACGAACGCGTGCGCTCGCGGCTCGCCGGCGGGCTGGTTGTCGAGATGGGCGGCCTCGGCGAGGAACTGCGCCTCGAAATCCTGAAAGCGCGCGTCCAAGCCGCGCGCGCCCATCACCCGACCTTCGACGTGCCGCCCCCGGTGCTCGGCTATATCGCCAGGACCGTCACCCACAACGGCCGCGACCTCGAAGGCGCGCTGAACCGCCTGCTCGCCCATTCCAAGCTCACTGGCCAGTCGGTGACCATGGAAATGGCCGAGCGCGAGGTGAAGGACCTGATCCGGCCGCAGGAACCCAAGCGCGTCAAGATCGAGGACATCCAGCGCATCGTCGCGCGCCATTACAATGTCTCGCGCG
>JAEZEY010000419.1 GCA_023432845.1 Pseudomonadota bacterium | reverse complement strand
ACCTTGAACCGCTTGTGCAGGTCGGCCGCGACGGCCTCCCGCAACTGGGGAATACCGGTCGCAGCCGTATAGCCATGGTGGCCGTCGCGCAGCGCCTTCACCGCCGCCTCGACGATAAAATCCGGGGTGCGGAAGTCCGGCTGGCCAATGCCCAGATTGATGATGTCACGGCCCTGGGCGATCAGCGCATTGGCACGCGCCAGCACCGCGAAGGCGTTTTCCTCGCCAATGCGGTCGAACGCCGCGATCGTCTTGAGCATCGCTTAAACCTCCCCGACTCCAGCAAAATTTGGCGGCAGTTCACATGATCCACCCGGCAAATGCAAACCAGTGCACAGACGATCTTGGCGCTTCTACAACTAATGATTGTCTAAATGCGGAACACTCATCTAATATTGAGGCTGGGATGTGCGTGTTGTCCGCGCCTCCTGCGCGTTTCGGATGACGAAAAGTCCGGCACCTCGTATGATGACTTACAACCTTGACGGCAGTGAGCCGAATACTGAATCCATCTACGGATCAGGAGCCGAAGGTCGCCCATGGAATCGTCGAATTTCGACCACGCCCGCGAGGCCTTTAACTTTGTCGAACTCCTCGAGAAGCTCGACAGCCCCGACGCGGTGATGAACCAGATGGAGCGATCCCTGGGGCGGTTCGGCTTTGAGAACTTCATCCTCACCGGGCTGCCCAACCCGCACGAGAAACTCAATCAAAACATGGTGCTGGCGCGCAAATGGCCGCAACGCTGGTTGGATTTCTACATCAAGGAAAATTACGTTGCCGCCGACCCGGTCGTGCGGCTGTGCCGCAACACCGTCAACCCATTCGAATGGAGCGAAGCGCCGTTTGACCATGCGACGGAGCCGCGCGCGCTCGAAGTGATGAATCGCGCCACGGATTTCCGCATGGCCAACGGGTTTTGCATTCCGATCCACGGGCTGACCGGCTACGAGGCCTGCGTTTCGCTTGGCGGCCTCAATCTCGACCTGTCGCCGCGCACCAAACCCGCTCTTCATCTGATGGGGATGTACGCATTCGAGCATATCCGCCGGTTGATGACGGCCAAAAACCAAAGTCGTTTCGACCGCCTGACGCAGCGCGAACGCGAAGTGCTGACATGGACGGCCGTCGGCAAGACCTCCGCCGAAGTCGCCGAGATCATGAACCTGTCGAAGCGGACGGTCGACGAGTATTCGGTTCGTGCTTCCCGCAAACTCAGGGCCCAAAACAAGACCCACGCGGTAGTGAAGGCCTTGCAGCAGCGACTCATCAGCCCCTGATCGCGCGCGCCGATCAGACGCTCTCATACCGATGTTGTTTAATTTTCGCGCAAAGTGCAGCGCTTGTGAATGTGCGCGCCTGCGCGCAACCGGATATGTAAACATTTACAATAGCCAATGAGAGGCATTTGAAGCGAACTACCGCCCTGGAACATTCGGGGTGGAGCAGTTCTGATGACTGAAGTGCACGTCGTCACGGCGGCCAACCGCCATCTTTATGAAGACGTCCTCGATAGCTACCACCGCATCCGGCACGATGTTTTCGTCAAGGAGCGCGGCTGGAAGGCTATCGAACGCGACGACGGCCGGGATATCGATGCCTACGATGGCGGCGACACCGTCCACCTGATCGCGATCGATGGCGACCGCGTCGTCGGCGGCGAGCGGCTGACGCCGACCACCGCGCCGCACATGCTCAGCGAGGTTTTCCCGGCCTTGGCCGCGGTCAAGGGCGTCCCGATCGGACCCAGCATATGGGAGGGGTCGCGCTATTTCGTTGTGCGCGAGCGCCGGGTCGGCCGCACCGACTGCATGCTGCTCGCGGCGCTGCAGGAGTTTGCGCTCGATGAAGGCATCACCCACTATTCGATTGTGATCGAGACCTGGTGGCTGCCGCGTCTGCACGAGGCCGGCTTTGTCGTGCGGCCGCTCGGCCTGCCGACGCTCATCGAGAACCAATGGGCGTTGGCGGCGGCGATCGACGTCGGCGAATCGAACCTCGATCAGGCCCGGGCGCTTGGCGGCATTACTGGCTCCGTCCTGGTTCGGCGCGGTCCGCAGCTGCCCCTGTTGCAGCAGGTCGAATATGCCACGTAATCCCAAACGAGGTTCCAAGCGCGGGCAGAGCGCCGATCTCACCGACGACCCACGGAACGGCGAGGCGCTTGACCTGATCAAGACGCTGGCTAATGGCGGCACCGACACCAGCCGGCTACTCGAACTCTACTACTGGACGCGCGAGCCCGGTATCGTCGAACTGATCCGGGCCTACCTCGAAATGCCGGAAAAGACCCAGCGCAGCTTCAGCACCTTCCTGCTCAATGGGCGCCCCGGTCTGATTTCGAGCGCGTTCGACCAACAGGGCCGCTTGGTGCTCGGCCGGCTCCCCGTCGAACAGCCCGGCACCTTCCCGACGGACAGACCCCGTCAGGTTCATGGCACTTGACCGACCCGCTGCCGGGCCTCGTCCACCGGGTCACGCATCGTTTTTGGCATGAGCGGCATTCATCGACCCATCAAGGAATGCCATTGTCCTTACGCGCCCGGTCGTGGCACCGTCCCGCGGCTCACCGATCGGATCAGCCGTCATGCCCACCGCCGCCGACAAGCGCCGCGCTTTCCGTGAACTCCATCGCAGCGGCTGCTTCGTCATTCCCAATCCGTGGAATGTCGGCAGCGCGCTCTATCTGCAGAGCCTCGGCTTTCCGGCGCTGGCGAGCACCAGTTCCGGGCACGCCTATTCGCTCGGCTATCCCGACGACGGAAGCTTGAGCCGGGACCAGGTGCTCGCTCATTACGCCGAGCTCGCGGCGGCGACCACGATCCCATTGAACGCCGACTTCGAGAATGGCTATGCGCACGAGCCCGACGCGCTTGCCGACAATGTGCGGCTCTGCATCGACACCGGCGTTGCCGGGCTGTCGATCGAGGATTTCACCGGCGACGAAAGTGCGCCGCTCTACGACTTCGACAAGGCGGTGGCCCGCGTGCACGCGGCGCGGCAGGCGATCGACAAGTCCGGCGCCGACGTGCTGCTGACCGGACGCGCGGAGGGGTTCCTGCACGGCCGCCCCGATCTCGACGACGCCATCCGCCGCCTGACCGCCTTCGCCGAGGCCGGCGCCGATTGCCTCTATGTGCCCGGCATCAAGGAACGAGAACAGATCGAAGCTGTGGTGAAGGCGGTGGCGCCCAAGCCCGTCAATCTGCTGATGTCGTTCGCCGGCGGCTTCACCGTTGCCGACATCGCCAACATGGGCGTGCGCCGCATCAGCGTCGGCGGCACGCTTGCCCGCATCGCCATGGACGCCTTCATAAAGGCGGCGACGGCGATTGCCAAGGATGGAAAGTTCGACAGCTTCGCCGGCGTCGTTCCCAACGCCGAGCTCAATACCTTCTTCGCTCAAGCCCAAAAGAAGCAATAAGCGCCATGCCCAATTTCAAATCGCAATGGGAGCCACTGCCCGAGACCGGGCAGCCCGTCGGCCTCAAGGTCGATACCACGCCGGCGCAGCGCCCCGGCCCGGTAACGCTCGAAGGCCGCTACGGCCGTATCGAGAAGCTCCAGGATCACCACGCCGACGATCTGTGGGCGGTGGTCAAGGGCCATCCCGACCTCTGGACCTATATCACCAGCGATGGGCCCTTCAGCGATCCGGAGATCTTCGCCGAGTTCATCGCCAAGCGCGCCAGCCTCGCCGATCCTTACGCCTATGCCATCATCGACGATCAAGGCCGCGCCGTGGGCTATTTCACGCTGATGTCGATCCGCCCCGACGATCGCTCGATCGAGGTCGGCCACGTGCTCTATTCGCCGACGCTCAAGCGCACCAGGATCGGCACCGAGGCGCAGTACCTGCTGGCGCGCTATGCTTTCGAGACGCTTGGCTATCGCCGCTACGAATGGAAGTGCAACGCGCTCAATGCGCCGTCGCGGCGCGCCGCGCTGCGCTACGGCTTCGTATTCGAAGGCGTGCTGCGCAACTTCATCATCGCCAAGGGCCGCAACCGGGACAACGCCTGGTATTCGATGATCGACAGTGAGTGGCCGGCGCGCAAGGCGGCATTCGAACGCTGGCTCGCGCCCGACAATTTCGACGCCTCCGGCAAGCAGAAGGTGTCCTTGAGCGAACTGAACGGCTTCGCCGGATGACCTCAGCCGGCGAGCAGGCCAAGGGTTTT
>JAEZEY010000396.1 GCA_023432845.1 Pseudomonadota bacterium | reverse complement strand
ATGTTGTTGATATCGGCGTAGATCTTGTCGGCGCCGATTTCCTTGGCGTAGGCCGCCATGACCGGATCGACCATTTTCTTCATGGCGTCACGGTCGGCGAACGGCACGCGCTTGAGCTTGCCTGCCTTCTCGAGTGCATCGAGCTTGGCGGTGTCCTCCGAGGACTCCACTTGGCGGCCGTAGGCCCCCGCTTCCTTGCCCGCTTTAATGATCGCGTCCTGCAGATCCTTGGGCAGCGACTTGAAGGTCTTGGCCGAGAAGCAGATCGGACGGATCGTAATGGCGTGCTCGGTCATCGCGAGATGCGGCGCGACCTCGTAGAACTTCATCGACTCGACACCCGCCGCCTCGTTCTCGCCGGCTGCGATCACGTTGTTCTGGATCGCGTTGTAGACTTCGTTGTACGCGATGACCGTCGGCGCCATGCCTGCGGCCGCAAAGGTCTTGCTCCAGATCGGCGCGCCTTGCACGCGCACCTTGAGGCCCTTGATCTCGGCAAGGTTCTTGACCGGCTTGTTGACGAAAATGTTGCGGGTGCCGCCGCCAGCATAGCCGATCAGCATGACCTCGGCCTTTTCGCTGATTTCGTCGGCCACGGGCTTGAGCAGATCGGCGTCGAGCACCTTGTTCCAATGCGCGAGATCGCGGAACAGGAACGGCGCATCGATGAAAGGCGCCGCCTTGGAGAAGGTCGACATGTGCGCCGGCGACACGATCGCGTAGTCGACTGCCTTGCCCTGCGCCATGTACTCGAAATACTGCTTCTCGAGGCCGAGCGACGAGTTCTTGTGCAGCACGAAGTTGATCGGCTTCCCATAGTACTTCTTCACAAGCTCTTCGAACTTCACCAGCGCTTTGGTGAAAGCGTGGTCGTCGTTGAACTGGACGGCGCCGTTGAGGGTGATGACTTGCTGAGCCTGGACGGGCTGAGTGGAGCCCACGGCCAGTGACACGCAGAGTGCGGCAATGCCTGCGAACAAACGCATGGTTTTCCTCCCCGTTGAGGGCGGTCAGTTGTGCCTGCCGCCTTTGTTATGCGCGGTCATGGTAGCGGAATCTGAGGTTGTTACAAGTTGTCCAGAATAAACCGCCGAAACTTTCGAGCGCGACATCCTTCGTCAAGACATGTTGGATATCATTGGCTTAGCCGAAGTTGCTCGTGTTGGGACGAGCGGCCCGAGCGACCAAGCTTCCAAAATCAACCTCGGGCGGCTACACGTCGGCGCACGGCCCCGTAGCTCAGTTGGATAGAGCATCAGCCTTCTAAGCTGAGGGTCGCTGGTTCGAATCCAGCCGGGGTCGCCAATTTTCGCAGTCGAGCCGGGTCAGCAGCCACAATGCCCGGGCCTCACGCCGGCAGCACGTCTTCGCGCACGCGCTCAAATGGCAATGCATTTTGGCAACTCAAATTTAACGGCTCTGGTTCAGAGATACCTTCTACTGCCGATTCTGTATGCGGCAAATTTCCATTTTCACGCGAGCCGTCGATGCCCGAGGCCCCCGCCAGTCACTGTGGTGACGACACGACATTGGCTTCGCCACCGCTTTCGCCGGGCCGCGCGCCGCTCTGCTTCGTCGTCGACGACGAGCCGAGCATCCGCCATTTCCTGTCGCTGATCCTGCACGGCGCCGGCGTCGACACCGTGGATTTCGTGGACGGCGCATCGATGCGTTCCGCCATGGCGCAGCGCACGCCCGATCTCATCTTCCTAAACATTGCGCTGGACTCGCGCGATGCCATCGAAACCGTGGTCGCGCTCGGCCACCATTCGTACGGCGGCGCGGTTCAGCTCATGAGCACACGCGGCGGCGCGGTGCTCGAACACGTGCGCAAGATCGGCGTCGAGCACAACCTGAATATGTTGCCGGTGCTGAAGAAGCCTTTCGAGACTGACCTGATTGTCAGGACCCTGCAGGCGCTCAAGCTCGGCACCATCAAAGTGTCGGCGTCGCAGATCGATCTCAGCGAGGCGATCGATTCAGGCTGGGTGGAATTCTGGTTCCAGCCGAAAATCAATCTGCGCAAAAGACAATTGGCGGGGGCGGAAACCTATGCCCGGGCGCGTCATCCAACAACCGGCGTCGCCCTGCCCGGCTCGTTCATGCCGGACGCGGATCTGGCCAGCATCGTCCGGTTGTCGGAGCTGGCGCTGCTGAGCGCGCTCCGGACCGCGCAGAGCTTCGCCCAGCTTGGTCTCAATCTGCCGGTGACCGTCAACATTCCGGTGACGGCGCTGGAGAAGCTCGCCGTCGAAGACATCATCCGCGCCAACCGGCCGCGCATTCCGAACTGGGCGGGCCTCATCATCGACGTCCCGGAAGAGCAGATCATCGCCGATCTGCCGCTGGCCGGATTGCTGGCGGAGCGTCTGCAACGCTGCAGCGTTCGGCTGGCGATCGACGATTTTGGACGCGGCATGTCCTCGCTGGCCAAGCTCGGCAAAATGCCGTTTGCCGAGCTCAAGCTCGACCGCTCCTTCGTGACCGATTGCGGCACCGACAAGGTCAATGCGCCGCTGTGCAAGACGGTGATCGACCTCGCGCACAATTACGGACAGGTCGCCGTCGCCATCGGCATCGAGAAAGCGGCCGATATGACGGCCCTCATCAACATGGGGTGCGACTATGGCCAGGGTTTCCTGCTCGGCCAGCCGATGCCGGAAGACCGCTTTGTCTCGCTGCTGCGCCAGCGCACTGCCAGCCGCAAACAGGCCATCCCGGCCCGCTGAGGCTCGCGCGTCTCACGACAACACAGGCGCTCAGTGCGTCCAGGCGTCGCGGCGCTTGAAGGCGAAATTGTCGGAATAGGAAATCGAGCGCCGCGGCGAGGGTTTGGCTTCGAACAGCTGGTAAGGAATGCCGTTGCGCTCGCAATAGGCGACCGCCTCCGCTTCCGTATCGAAGCGCAGCTTGAGCTGCTGGCGCGTGTCCCCTGAAGAGGTCCAGCCCATCAGCGGCTCGACGGTGCGCGGCTCGCTGAGGTCGTATTCCACAACCCATTTCCGGGTATTGGCGACACCGGACTGCATGGCGGTTTTGGAAGGGCGATAGATGCGCGCGGTCATCGTTCTAGAACCTGTCTGGCTTTCGGACCTGTTGGCAAACGGCTTGGTCGCGATTCCGTATAAGCCGCCGCCATGGCGCTGGCAACGCGGCCTCTCCGGCTGGCTGGAAAACCGCGAAGGTATCGGATGGATCAGGCGCGGTATTCGGCGGACGGAACCTGCGCCGGCGCCCGTCGGGGCCGGCCGCGCGGCCGTTTGGCCGGTATTAGCGTTTCGAACGCCACCGAGCGAACGACGGCCCTGAAACCGCCATCGGCCAGATCCTCGAACTCTATGCCCTGCTCGCGCCACAGCATCGCGAGCGCCGCAACCGTGGCGCGGCGCGGCTCGGTACCGCCCTGCTCGAGCTTGTGTATGGAGCGCTGCGTCATGCCGATGCGCGCCGCCAGTTCGCTCTGGCTCAAGCGGGCCACCGCGCGCGCCATGCGCACCTTGGCAGCGAAGGCAAGCCGTTCCATCCGCATCAAAAAGATACCGGCGCATCGTGCAGCTTGATAACCAGCTGTATTGCCAAGAAAAGCAATTTTTACTAGAAACGAGAATACTTAAAGTAATCGGAGTTGTCCGATGCAATAAATACAAGAGCGACGCAGACGAATACTGCTCGCGCGAGACCAGAAATAACTATGGCGGTAAGGATGGTCGGAGCGGCAGGATTTGAACCTGCGACCCTCTGCTCCCAAAGCAGATGCGCTACCAGACTGCGCTACGCTCCGAACATGACCTTCGGTCATGAATCCAAGGGCTAGAACCCTCGGCAATCCAGGACCGGGTAATCCCTGCGGCCGGGATGCCGGCTAGGTACACGCTTCGCCGCAAGGCGGCAAGCAAGCCGCTCAGGGCGTGAAAATCGGGTGCGTGACCTTGTCGCCCGGCGCAATGCCGAGCTTGCGCGAGGTGCCGGCCACCACCTCGAGCACCCCCCGCACCGGCCCGCGCGAGGGCACATTGCGCGTCGACAGCGGCGTGGTGTTCTCCTCGATGCGCCAGATGGTGCCGTCGCCGCGGATGAAGATCATGTCGAGCGAGACGTAGGTGTTGTCCATCCAGAAGGCGACTTCCTGCTCCTTCTGGAAATCGAACAGCATGCCGTGATCCGCCGCCAGCTCCTTGCGGTACATGAGGCCCTTGGCGCGTTCGGCCTCGGTCCGCGCCAATTCGACGGTAAACGAGTGCACGCCGGTCTTGCTGGCGATGGTCACCACATCGTCGCCGGCGGCGCGCGCGGGAAGGACGGCCACCCACAATGCAAACAGGATCGCGCCAACCAGGATGGCGGCCATCAGACGAATGCGGTGCATGAAGAGATCCTCGCAAGTCGTTCGACTGTCGCAAGCAATCGCGGCGACGGCAAGACGATGACGAACGTTTGGGCGGCGAACAAAAGCAAAGGCCCGGACAAACCGTCCGGGCCTAAAACGCGATCGACCTTCGAGCGATCAGTGCGACGACAGCGCCAGCGGCCCGCCATCCGGCCGAACCTCGGCCGCCATCATGCCCTTCGGTCCGGGCCCGAAGCGGACCAGCACCGTCTGCCCCGGCCGCAGTTCGGCGAAGCCGAAGCGGCGCAGCGTCTCCATGTGGACGAAGATGTCCGGCGTGCCCTCGCCGCGCGTCAGGAAGCCGAAGCCGCGCAGCCGGTTGAACCACTTGACCTGCGCCCGCTCGAGGCCGCTGGTCGGCGTCACGGTAACGTGGGTCCGCGGCGCGATTTCGGCCGGGTGGATCGCCGTCGATTCATCCATCGAGACGACGCGGAAGGCCTGGAGGCCCTTTGGCCGCGGCTGCACCTCCACCACGATCCGGGCGCCTTCGTAGGCGGTCTGGAAACCGTCGCGGCGCAGGCAGGTGACGTGCAGGAGAACGTCCGGCATCCCGTTGTCGGGAACGATGAAGCCGAACCCCTTCGACACATCGAACCACTTGATCACGCCGGCGACTTCGATGAGATCAGTTGCCCGCTCGTCGCCAAGGTCTCGGACCAAGCCGGGTCGGAGAGTTGTGTCTGGCATATTCGATCAATCCCGTTCAACGTCTCTGAGCCGGCCCGGCGAAATAACCGTTTCGGCGTTTGCCCCCTTGGACGCTTCCGGACGCCAGTTGAAGTGGCGTTTGTGTGGAATCGCTTCGGCGAATCTGTGGATTCAAGATAACACCCGGCCTAAACGCGCAAAGTGCAAAATGCTCTTGCGCACAGCTTCTCAGGCGCCGCAGTCGCAAAGCGAATCAGCGAAGCCATCGTTTGTGCGGGACGTCAGTGGCGGATGAATGGTGCGAGCACGTCGCCGATGTCGTTGCGCACAACAAGATCGGCGAACTCGTCGAGCTCTGTCGGCTCGCGATTGATGATGACGAGCCTCGCGCCATTGCGCTTGGCCATCAAAGGGATGCCGGCCGCCGGCCACACCACCAGCGAGGAACCGACCGACAGGAACAAGTCGCAATCGGCGGCGAGTTCCTGCGCGCGCCGCATCGGTTCCTCCGGCATGGCCTGACCGAAGGAGACGGTCGCGGTCTTGATAATGCCGCCACAAGCGCAGCCGGGCGGCTCCTCCCCACTTGCCTCGAAGGTTTCCCGGATCGGACCCAGCTCGTAACGCCGCGCGCAGTCGAGGCAGGTGGCGTAGGTGGTGTTGCCGTGCAGCTCGATCACATCTTGCGGTGCAACACCGGAGACCTGGTGCAGATTGTCGATGTTCTGGGTGATCACGGCCGCCGTCTTGCCCACTTTATAAAGACTGGCCAGCGCCAGATGGCCGCGGGTGGGACGCGCCGCGGCAAAGGTCGCCTCGATATTGAAGCGTCGGCGCCAGGCTTCGCGCCGCGCCTCGACGCTGGCGACGTATTCGTCGAAAGCGATGGGACGGTTCTTCGTCCAGATCCCGCCCGGCGAGCGGAAATCCGGAATGCCGGACTCGGTGGAGATGCCCGCCCCGGTGAACGGCACGATCCGCGCCGCGTCCTCGATCAGGTCGCGCAAGGCTGCGATTGCGGTATCGAGGTCGGGAGCTATCATGGCGCGGGCAGCACCCAGGTTCTATTTCCGAAACGGCTTCAACGCGGCCCCGAGAGGTTTTGTCCCATGCGATTTCTGCACACCATGCTGCGCGTCCGCAATCTCGACGACGCGCTCGATTTCTATGTCAACAAGCTCGGCCTGAAAGAGACGCGCCGCCGCGTTGACGAGAAGAACCGCTACACCCTCGTGTTCCTCGCCGGCCCGGACGACGCCGACGCGCTCGACGTCGCCAAGAAGAAGGGCCGCCCCGGGCCCGAGGTCGAACTGACCTATAACTGGGACACCGAGGACTATGGCGAGGCGCGCTATTTCGGCCACCTCGCCTATGAGGTCGACAATATCTATGAGACCTGCGAGCGGCTGATGAAGGCCGGCGTCACCATCAACCGGCCGCCGCGCGACGGGAACATGGCCTTCGTGCGCTCGCCCGACAAGCACTCGATCGAGCTCTTGCAAAAGGGTGACCCATTGCCGCCCCAGGAGCCCTGGGCCTCGATGAAGAACACCGGGCACTGGTAATCGCGGCCATCGTCCCGATATGGAGGACTGAGGCAACAAAGGCTGCCGGGTGGGTCCAGTTGGCCTGTCCGGTGGCCGGTTGGCCTTCCAACCGCGGCTTTTGCGGCCCTGCCCGCCCGTAATTCTCCTGACTTGTCGAAGACTTGGCCGGCTTCTCCCGGAGTCCGGCCCCAGACTTGCCCGACGCGGCGAACCCCTTTATAGGTCGCCGCCTTGGCGCCGCTGCGCGCCACTTGCGCCCTTCGTCTAGAGGCCTAGGACACCGCCCTTTCACGGCGGTAACAGGGGTTCGAATCCCCTAGGGCGCGCCATTGCTGGCGCAAGGTTGTTCCCTCGCCTAACCGCGACCGTGCCCGCGCAAACTCTCCCGCACATTCTTCATCGCCTCGAACACCCGGCCGCGCGCGGCGAAGTCCTGCATCAACGACTGCACCTTGGGCTCGATAAAGGAGTCAGTGTCGTTCCAGACCAGCGGGCGCTCGCCCGTGGGCAGGCCGGCGCCGCAGGCTTCGCGCGCCGCGGCATAGAGCGCCTGCGTCGCCGGCGACAGCACCGCGCGGGCGTCATAGGTGCCGGCCACCGCGTGCGCGCGCAGCTCGACCGCCTGCATGCCGAAGAACAATGCGTTCGCCATGTAGTGCTCGAGGATGTCGAGCTGGTCGCGCGCCAGATTGGCGGCGTTCATCGCCTGGCTGTTGATGTTCTGATTGAACTGCTCGGCATGCGTCGGGAAGCGGTCTGTCATCGACTGGCCGTAGAAGCCAATGAGCGGCATCAGCGCGTTGCATGAGAGTTGCAGCGACTTGAGGCCGACATTGAGCCCCAGCGCCATATTGCCCACCAGCGACGGATTGAGGCCGTAGCTGAACTCCGGCGTGACCAGGAGCGCGATCTGCGTGTCCAGATGCTTGGCCATCATGCCGAGATGATAGCGCAGGCTGTCCATGGCGACGCCGGTGTACTGGGCCAGGAAATTGCCGGTGTGGAAGATCTCGCCGGTGTCGGGATCGATCAGCGGATTGTCGTTGGCCGAATTGGCCTCGGTCTCGATTTGGCGCGCCGCCTGCGCGATGCCATCGACGATGGGGCCGACGAACTGCGGCATGCAGCGCAGCGAATAGCGGTCCTGGATCAGCACGCCCTTGCGGTGGGCGCGGTCGCCCGCCGCCTCGTCGCGGATGAGCTTCGAGCCCTTGAGCAGCCCGCGCATGGCCTCGCCGGTCCACACCTGGCCCGGATGCGGCTTCATGGCGTGGATGAAGGGATCGAAGGACTGGCTGGTCGCCAGCAGCGCCTGGAAATAGAGCGCGTGAACGCCGAGGGCGAGCGACGTCAGCGCATAGGCCCGCTCGATGCAGTTGGCGGCGACGCCGGTCGAGGCCGTCGTGCCGTTGCTGAGCGCGAGGCCTTCCTTGGGCTCGAGCGCGATGGGCTTGAGGCCAATGCGGGCGAGCGCGGTGTGGGAGTCCAGTTCCTCGCCGGCAAAGTCCACCTTGAAGCCGGGGTCGAGGCCGACAATGGTTCCGCCGATATAGGACAGCGGCGACAGGTCGCCGCTCGCGCCGATGGAGCCGCGCTGATAGACGTGCGGCGTCGCCCCGGCGTTGAGGAATGCGACATAACGTTCGATGATCTCCAGCCGGATGCCGGAAGCGCCCTTCATCAGGGAGTTGGCGCGCAGCAACATCGCCGCGCGCACGTCCGGCGCTGGCAGACGCGGGCCGGCGGCGACCTTGTGGTGCCACAGCGATACGCGCTGCAGTTCCTGCAGCTTGTCGCTCGACACCGTGTGATCGGCCATGCCGCCATACAACGTCGTCACGCCGTAGATCTGCTGGCCGTCGCGCAGCGCCCTGGCGATGCGCTCGCGCGAGGCGTGGACGCGCCCGACAATGGCGGCATCCTCCGACAGCGCGCCCGGCGCGCCATGGGCTACGGCGGCGATGTCGCCGATGGTCAGTCCGGCTCCGCTGATGGTGAACATCGCTGGCATCCTCCCTGCTCGGCGTTCCCGCCTTCTCGTTCTCGGGAACATCGCCTTTTCACCGACGAGGGTGGCACGGAAAGCCGCCCTGCGACAGACCGGCACGCGACAACGGACCGGCGGCCGACCTTTCGATCCCTCTTGATCGGCGCGACCGACGGTGGTGTATCGTAGCGTCGGGAAAATCGGGGCATCGGGGCGTGCATCACGAAGTCACACTGATCGCGACGGTGGCGCTCGCCTTCGTCTTCGCCGCCGTCCTGGGCTACGGCGCGGACCGGCTGCGCCTGCCGCCGCTGGTCGGCTATCTCGCGGCCGGCATGCTGATCGGCCCGGCGACGCCGGGCTTCGTCGCCGATTCCGCACTTTCGGCGCAGCTCGCCGAGATGGGCGTGATCCTGCTGATGTTCGGGGTCGGGCTGCATTTCTCGGCGGCCGACCTCTTGGCGGTGCGCGGCGTCGCGGTGCCCGGCGCCATCGGCCAGATCGTTCTCGCCACGCTGCTCGGCGTCGGGCTGTGCTCGCTGTGGGGCTGGAGCATCGGCGCCGGCGTGGTGCTGGGCCTCAGCCTGTCGGTCGCCAGCACCGTGGTGCTGCTCAAGGCGCTCGAAGAGCGCAACATGGTCGCTTCGCTCAACGGCCGCGTCGCGGTCGGCTGGCTGATCGTCGAGGACCTCGCGATGGTGCTGGCGCTGGTGCTGCTGCCGGCCTTCGCCGGCGTGCTCGGCGGCAATGCCGGCGGCGCCGGCCACGGCGGCGGCGACGGGGATGCCCTGACGGTCGCGCTGAACATCGGCAAGACGCTGCTCAAGGTCGGCGCCTTTGCGGCGCTGGCGCTGTATGTGGGGCCCAAGATCGTGCCGCGCCTCTTGAAGATGGCGGCGCGCACCGGCTCGCGCGAACTGTTCACGCTTACGGTGCTGGCGCTGGCGCTCGGCATCGCCTTCGGCGCCGCCGTGGTGTTCGACGTGTCCTTCGCGCTCGGCGCATTCTTCGCCGGCGTGGTCATGAGCGAGTCGCGCCTCAGCCACCGCGCCGCGGCGGATTCGCTGCCGCTGCAGGACGCCTTCACGGTGCTGTTCTTCGTCTCGGTCGGCATGCTGTTCGACCCCTCGGTGCTGCTGCGCGAGCCCGGCAAGGTGCTCGGCGCGCTGGCGCTGATCATGGTCGGCAAGTCGGTGATCGCCTTCCTGATCGTCGTGGCGCTGCGCTATCCGATCGGTCTTGGCCTCACGGTGTCGGCCAGTCTGGCGCAGATCGGCGAGTTCTCCTTCATCCTCGCCGGGCTCGGCATCTCGCTCGGCCTTCTGACGCGCGAGGGCCAGGATCTCATCCTCGCCAGCGCCATTCTCTCCATCCTGCTCAATCCGCTCGCCTTCATGGCCAGCGATGCGCTGCAGAAGGTCGTCCGCGTCAAATGGCCGGCGCTGTGGGCCGGCTATGGCCAGCGGCACAGCGAGGCACTCGAGGGCGAACTGCAGCGCATCAGGGAACTCAGCGAGGAGCGCGAGGCGCAGCACCAGCTAGAGATGCACAAGCTCATCCAGACCTTCCCGCTGTTCGCCAAGGTCGATGAGCACTCGCTGGAGGAGCTGTTTCTGCTGTTCAAGCCGAGTTCGGCCTCGCCCGGCGACCGCGTCGTGCGCAAGGGCGACCGCGGCGACGGCATGTTCTTCATCGCTGCCGGCGCCGTCGAGGTGAAGCTGGACGGAAAGTCCATCCGGCTCGACGCCGGCAGCTTCTTCGGCGAGATGGCGCTGCTCAGCGGCGAGCGCCGCGTCGCCGATGTCGTCGCCATCGACTTCTGCGAATTCCTGGTGCTGTCGCGCCGCGACTTCAACCGCTTCGTGGCCAAGCACCCGGACCTGCGCGAAGCGGTCAGCGAAATGGCCGCTCAGCGGCAAAAGACCAACACCGCGCCTGTGGAAGGTTCGGCAAGCCCCGCGCGTTAAGCCGCCGCCCCGGCCCGTGCGAACCGTCCCGGTGGCAGGCCGACATGGCGGCTGAAAGCCGTACTGAAGGTGCTCGCCGAACCATAGCCGACGCGGCGCGCCACCTCGTCCGTGGTCATGTCGCCGCCGCGCAGGAAGTCTTTCGCCAGCGCCATGCGCCAGGCGATGAGATATTCCATCGGCCGCAAGCCCACCGTCCGGGTGAAGCGATCGAAGAAGGCCGAGCGCGACATGCCGGCTTCGCGCGCGAGTTCGTCCACGGTCCATGACCGCTGCGGGTCGCCGTGCATGCCCCGCAGCGCCACGGCGACACGCGCGTCGGCGAGGCCGCGCAGCAGGCCGGGCGGCGCGTCGCGGCCCTGGCTGGCGCGTAGCGCTTCGATCAGCAGGATTTCAACAAGGCGCGTCAGTACAACGTCGCGGCCATCGCGCTCGCCGCTCGCCTCCTCACCGAACAGCCGCACCAAGGTCGCCAGCCGCTCGTCGCCGTGAATGTGGATCACCGTCGGCAGCAGCGACACCAGCAGCGCCGCGTCCGGCGACTCGAATGAGAAATAACCGCCGCGCAGCCTTACATCGGCGGGACCGTCGGCGCGGCCGTGGCGGACCTCTTCGTCGCCCGGCGCCTGCGGAGCGTGCGGATCGAGCCGTTTCGGTGTCGCCGGAGTGAGGCTCGACATCGTGAACGCCGGCGTCGCCGGGAGAAGAACAAAATCGCCGGCCTGAAGAATGATCGGCGCCGCGCCGTCGACGGCCAAGCCGCAACGGCCTTCGATGACGGCACAGAAGCCGGGCTGTCCGAAGGCCGAGTACTGCACCGCCCAGGCGCCGGCGCCGCTAACACCTTTGGAGAAGATGGCACGAGGTCGCAACAGACCGATGATCTGGGCAAGTGGATCGGTCATATTAGGACTATCGCAAATTAAAAATGGACCATCTGTTGGTGATAGTCCTGTTTAGGCCGCCTATCCTTCCTTTGTCAATCGCAAGAGAAGGAACCCCTCATGACCACTTCCCGCAACACCGTCCTTATCACCGGCTGCTCGTCCGGCTACGGCCTCGAGACCGCCCGGCATTTCCACGCCCAGGGCTGGTCCGTGATCGCCACCATGCGCAGCCCCCGCGCCGACCTGTTGCCGCCGTCCGAGACGATGCGCGTGCTGCCGCTCGACGTGACGCAAGCTGACAGCATCGCCGACGCGCTCGACGCTGCCGGGCCAATCGATGTGCTGGTCAACAACGCCGGCATCGGCGTCGTCGGCGCTTTCGAGGCGACGCCGATGGCCCATATCCGCAAGGTGTTCGACACCAACACCTTCGGCGTCATGGCGATGACGCAGGCAGTCATCCCGCAATTCCGCGCCCGACGCGCAGGCGTTATTGTCAATGTGACGTCCAGCGTGACGCTCACTGCCATGCCTCTCGCCGCCGCCTACACCGCCAGCAAGCAGGCTATCGAAGGCTTCACCGGATCACTGGCGCATGAACTCACTCATTTCGGCGTCCGCGCCAAGCTGGTCGAACCCGGCTACGCACCGACCACGCGCTTCGCTCACAACACTTCGGTGCCCATCGAGGACCTGATCCCGGAAGCCTACGCCGCCTTCGCAGCGCCGATCTTCGCCGGCTTTGCCGAGCCGACGCTGGTAACGACCGAACAGGATGTCGCCGAGGCGGTCTGGCGCGCGGCCAACGACCGCTCAGGACAGCTGCGCTTCCCCGCCGGTGCGGATGCCGTGGCGCTGGCGCAGGCAGCCTGACCTGAACATTCGCCGGCCCAGTGCGTTATCGGCGGAACAACAGGAGGCTCCCATGGCTGACATCAAGGAACACATGAAGATCATCGGCAAGGACGGCGCCCATGTCGGCACCGTCGATCGCGTCGAAGGCGACCGCATCAAGCTGACCAAGGCCGATAGCCCGGCCGGCCATGAGGGCCACCATCACTACATCGACCGCAAGCTGGTCGGTGCGGTGGAAGGCGATGTGGTCAAGCTGTCGGTCAACGCCTCGTCGGTGCCGGAAATGGAAGCGTCGGGCGCCAAGGTCTGACGTCAAGTTTTAGCCGCATCGGGACGGGCCCCCTCCGGGGCCCGTTGCCTTTTTGGCACTCGCAGCACGCCGACGCCGACCAGAATGCCGGTCAGTACCAGGACGAAGCCAGCCAGCATTTCCGGCGTCAATCGCTCGCCGAGCAGCAGGATGCCGAGTACCATCGCCGCGACCGGATTAAGCGTCAGATAAAGGACCGTCGTGGTCGGCGGCAGCCAGCGCAGCGCCCACATGAACAACGAGAATTGCACGGCGCCGGCAATGCTCCCGAGAAACAGCACCGCCAGCCAGCCCTTGGCACTGAAGACCGGCAACACCGGTCCATGCGTGAATACGACAACAGGCAACAACGCCAGAACGGCAAAGACCATGGCGAGCGCCGTGACGAAGAGCGGGCCGAAACGCATCAGCGTGGCGCGGCTGAACACCGAGTAGACCGCCGCGCAAAACACGCCGAGCAGCATCAGCCCATCGCCCAGCAGATAGCCAGAATGGCCCGGCTCAAATGCCGCCGTTCCGAAGGCCAGCACGATGCCCGCAAACGCCATGCCGACGCCGAGCACCTTGGCTGCCGTGAAAAACTCCCGGCCGAAGATGAAGGCGACAATCATGGTCTGGATCGGAATGGTGGCAAGCCCGATGGCGCCGCGCGCCGCCGGCACATATTGCAGCGATGCATTGAAGGCCCATGGAAACAGCACGAAGAACAGAATGCCGAAGCCGGCGATCCGCGCACAGTCGGCAAGGCTCAGAGGCTCGCGCGGCCAGATCACTTTAAGGAACGGCGCAAAGCAGGCGACCGATATGACGTAGCGATAAAAGACCAGCGACAGCGGATCGGTCTCGCCGACCACGAAACGGGTGGCGACAACCGCCGTGCCGGCGCTGACGGCGGCGGCGAATGCCGCGATGTGGGCCAGTACGATCCTGTTCATGTTGCACCCCTGCCCGGCCGTCACCGGCGCGGCTTGTCACTCTTATTATGCAAGTGACATTAAGTGACACCCTTTCGTTTTGCAAGTTACTTTGCTAAGAACGGCGGTCCGCCATGACGACGGGCCCGCAAGTGAAGACGGAGGCGCATCCAGCAATGGCCAAACACGATTTCCGGTCGAACTGCTCGATCGCTCGCACGCTCGAAGTCGCCGGCGACAAGTGGACCCTGCTGATCGTGCGCGACCTGCTGTGGCACGGAAAGCAAACCTTCCAGGCCCTGCAGGGCAGCGCCGAGCACATTCCCTCCAACATCCTGTCGGAGCGACTGAAGCGGCTGGTCGATTGGGGCCTCGTGCGCCGCGTGCCCTATCAACAAAACCCGGTGCGCTACGCTTATCAGCTCACCGACAAGGGCAAGTCACTCGAGCCCGTCCTGCTGCAGATCATGGCGTGGGGCCACCGGCATCTCGGCGGCGGCCGCTACGATCCGACGACAGGCAGGAGCTACCGATCGTCTGCCGTATCGTGACACCATCGTTTCCTTGACCTGAGCGGGGTGCGTCATTTCGCCGGTCGAAGATATCCGTCATGCGCGGATGTGGCGCATTTCCACCGCAATTTAACGCAGAAATTATGAGAGCGATCGGCGCACGCCGATTACATTGCAATGAATGTATGTCGCGCACGGTGCGACGAGGAGCTATAGCCATGTTCAACGGCAAAGGCTTCGTTGGCAGAGCCTTCCCCGGGCAGACCTTGCGTCAGCGGAGTGAGCTGTCGTCGAGCAGCCTCATCGATGCGCTGCGCCGCGACGCCGCGTTCGTCTGGAATGTCGCAATCAGCGTGGTGTTCATCGCCTTTGCCACCCTGGCGGTGGCCTCGGCCGTGCTCGACCTGATCGCCATCCGCCACTAACGACGCTTAGCGATACGCGTGCCGCTTTCCGTTGAAGTCTTCCACCTCGTAACCGGCTTCGGTCTCGCCGATGTAGGTCGGCCCGATCGGTGACTTGCCGTGGCCGCCGGGAATGTCGAGCACATAAGACGGCTGGCACAGCCCTGACGTCCGGCCGCGCAGGTCGCGCATGAGCCCCTGCCCCGTGGCAATGTCGCTGCGCAGGTGCGACGTGCCGGGGGCCAGATCGCCGTGATGCAGATAATAGGGCTTGATCCGGGTCTCGACGCAGGCGCGCATCAGGTCGCGCATGGCCTCGACCGTGTCGTTGACGCCCTTGAGCAGCACCGACTGGCCGAGCAGCACAATGCCGGCATCGGCTAGCCGGGCACAAGCCTCGCGCGCCTCCCCACTCAGTTCGCGGGCGTGATTGACGTGAACGGCGACATAGACCGCCTTTCCTGACGCCTTGAGCGCGCGGACAAGTTCCGGCGTAGCGCGTAACGGCTCGGCCACCGGCATGCGCGTGTGAAAGCGCACGACCCTCACATGGTCGATGGCCGCGATTTCCTGCATCACCGCGCGCAGCCGCCGCGGCGACAGAATCAAGGGATCGCCGCCGGTGAGGATCACTTCCCAGATGCCGGTGTTGCGGCGGATGTAATCGAGCGCAGCCCTGAGCGCCTGCGGCGACAAAGCATTCGGCTTGTCGGGGCCGACCATTTCGCGGCGGAAGCAGAAACGGCAATAGACCGCGCAGACATGCGTCAGCTTGAGCAGCACGCGGTCGGGATAGCGATGCACGATGCCTTCAACCGGCGAATGCGCGTCGTCGCCGATCGGATCGGCGAGTTCTTCCGGACGCGCATCGAGTTCGGCCGCGTCGGGTACGAATTGCCGCGCGATCGGATCGTTCAGGTCGTTGCGGTCGATCAGCGCCGCCAGCGCCGGCGGCAGGGCCACCGCGTAGCGCGCGGCGACCTTCTCCAGCACGGCGCGCTCTTCCGGCGTTGCCAAACCACTTTCGATCAACTGCGAGACGTGTCGCAAGGTTTGAATTCTCATATCCATGACGTAATCCTCGTCATGGCCGGGCTCGTCCCGGCCATCCACGTCTTTCTAATCCAACAAGCAAGTCGTGGATGCCCGCAACGAGTGCGGGCATGACAGAATAAAACGCCACGCCTTGCCCCATCCCTAATCCTGAACCGGGGTCCAGATCACCTGCTCGATATGCTCGGCGCCGGAGGCCAGCATCGCCAGCCGCTCAAAGCCGAGTGCGATGCCGGACGCCGGCGGCATGATTGCGAGCGCGTCGAGGAAATCCTCGTCGATCGGATAACGCTCGCCGTGAATGCGCTGCTTCTCGTCCATCGCCGCGTTGAAGCGCCGGCGCTGTTCGCCGACGTCGGTCAGTTCCGAGAAAGCGTTGCCGAGTTCGATGCCGCAGGCATAGATCTCGAAACGCTCCGCCACCTTGTCGCTTCCAGGTTTGGCCCGCGCCAGCGCCGCCTGCGGCAACGGGTACTCATAGAGAATAGTGGCGCGGCCGTTGCCGAGATGAGGCTCGATCTTTTCGACCAGAATGCGGCTGAAGATATCGCCCCAGTCGTCGCCGCTGCCATAGGCGATGCCGGCTTGCAACGCTTCGCGGGCAAGTCGCTCGCGGTCGCCCTCGCCTGCGCTGATCGTGCCGAGCAGATCGATGCCCGCGTGCTGCGCAAAGGCTTCCGCGACGGTGAGCCGCTCTGGCGCGGCAAAGGGGTCGATCTCGCGGCCGCGAAACGCAAAGCGCGTCGCGCCTGTGGCGCGGGCAGCCTCCGCGACGATCGCCGCGCAATCGTCCATCAGCGTCTCATAAGGCTCATTCGCCCGGTACCATTCGATCATCGTGAATTCGGGGTGATGCAGCGCGCCGCGCTCGCGGTTGCGCCAGACCCGGGCGAAATCGACGATGCGGGTCTCGCCTGCGGCCAGCAATTTCTTGCAGGCGAATTCCGGCGAAGTCCGCAAGTACCGCGGTCGCACCACCGTATCCGGGCCGATCAGGCTCGTCGCGAAGGCGTGCAGATGGGTCTCGTTGCCGGGCGAGACCTGCAAGGCGGCGGTCTCGACCTCGAGAAAGCCGGCCTCGGCGAACCAGCTACGCAGCGCCGCCATGACCCGGCCGCGGGCCAACAGATATGGCCGGCGGGCGGCATGCCGGCCCGGGAGCCAAAAAGTGGTCGGATTTCCGGCCATTTACCGCGCCCGGCCCAAGGCCCGGAAAGGCTGGAAATGGACGGGAAGATCGCTATGGTGCGGCCCGAATCCGGCCCCGCATGCCGGGACCGTCTCATTTTCAAGGATTGTACTCGTGAAGGTCATCGCCAGCCAAGTTCGTAAGGGCAACATCCTGGATATCGAGGGCAAGCTCTATGTCGTCCTCAACGCCGAGAGCTTCCACCCCGGCAAAGGTACGCCCACCACCCAGATCGATATGCGCCGGATTTCCGACGGCGTGAAGACCCAGCAGCGCTACAAGACGACCGATCAGGTCGAGCGCGCCCACGTCGAAGAGGTGGAATATTCCTATCTCTATAACCACGCCGAAGGCTTCCACTTCATGAACGACGAGAATTACGAACAGGTCCAGGTGCCGGCCGACGTCGTCGGCGATGCCTCAGCCTATCTGCAGGAAGGCATGAAGGTGAACCTGTCGATGCACGAAGGCGTCGCCATCTCGATCGAGATCCCCCAGAAGGTCACGCTCGAGATCACCGAGACCGAGCCGGTCGTGAAGGGCCAGACCGCGTCGGGTTCGTTCAAGCCGGCCATCCTGTCGAACGGCGTGCGCACCATGGTGCCGACCCATATCACCGCCGGCACCCGCGTCGTGGTGATGACCGCCGACGGCGCCTACGTCGAACGCGCCAAGGATTGACATCAGGCGGACCTGGCCGGCGGGGCGGCACGCCCTGCCCGGCCGCATCTTGCATCAAGGGGCGTGGCTTGAAGTCTCCGGTTCTGGTCAGCGCTGCGCTCCTGACGTTGATATCGCTTGGCACCGCCTCCGCGCAGGAAGGTGCCAAAGAGATGCTGGCGCCGAAGGTGACGATCAGTCCGGTGGACTGGCCGGCCGCCGCCGCGGCGTTGAGGAATGGCGGCGACGGTACGCCGGCCGAGCAGTTCGCCCGGCTCAATGCCATCACCGAGAAGCGGCTGCCCGGCATCGCCAAGAGCAGTGTGCCGGTGCTGCTACCGATCGACCTCGATGCCCTGAAGGCCGACGCCGAAAAGCCGGAGTCTTTGCCCGAGGCCAAGATCGCCAACAAATATTTCGGCCCGTTCCAGCCGACGCAATATTTCCTGCCCGGCCCGGCCGGCTACAGCGGCACCTATCTGCTCGAGACCGGCGGCGGTCCGTTCAAGGTCAGCTACAAGAAGAAGCCGATCGAGATCGAGTTCAGCGGCGCGGCCTTCACCTATGATCTTGACGGCCCGAGCCACGAGGAAGTGTTCACGCCGAAGGACAAGGACCTCGTTGCGCAGTTTCCGGGCATCAAGCGCATCCTGCACGAGGCGCATGTGCGCTACGCCTTCGAGCGCTTCGGCGTGCCCTACATCCTGTCGATCCAGTGCTACGACCGGCGGCCGTCGTCGAGGTTTCTGGCCTGCCGCGAGGCCGATCCGATCGCCGAAAGTTTCCTCAAGCGGCTAAAGCTCGCCGGCGGCACGCCGCAGACGATTGAAGCGCCGAAGCTCGACCTGACGCGGCCCACGGCCAAGTCCGACTTCACCTATTATGCTCCGGGCGATCTCATCGCCGGTTCCGGCTACAGGAAGCTGCCGGGCACCGCCGACTATCACGTCTATGCGATGATGCGTTTCCCCATCGCCAATGCGCCGGCTTATGTGAAGTCGCAGAGCTTCATGCCGTGGGGCGACTGCTATCGCACCGGCGTTAATGGCCGCATCGGCCGCAAGGATGCGCAGTACAGTTGCAAGGTCAATGGCCTGCCGCTGACCTTCAACGAGTCGGCGTCCGTGAATTTCAATTACCCGTGGCGCGACAATTTCTGCGAATACCGCGACTTCCTGGTCGGCCAATGCGTCGGCGGCCGCGGCCATCAGGGCCAGGACATTCGCCCCGCCAACTGCGTGATGATCAACGAAGGCTCGGACCGTTGCGAGCCGTATCATCACACGGTCGCCGCCGTGCGCGACGGCCTGATCTGGCGTCTCAAGGGCAACCTCGCCGCCTATCTCGTGCTGAACAACGCCAACGAGTTCGTGCGTTTCCGCTACCTGCACATGAACCCGAACTTCATGGACGAGGACGGCCTGCTCACCGGCCGGCAGGTCAGTGAAGGCGAGATCATCGGCAAGGTCGCGACCTGGGGCGATTACGAGACCGGCACGTCCTACCACCTGCACTTCAACATGCAGGTCATGACCAAGCTCGGCTGGGTCTGGGTCAATCCCTACATGTCGCTGGTTCTGGCTTACGAGAAGATGATCAAGGGCCGCGGCACCGAACTCAAGGAAGGCGATCCGCTGCCGCCGGTGCCGGACAAGCCTCCGGTGATCCTCAACCCGGCGCCTGCCGGCGCGGCCGCCGCGGCCGGCGGCACGGCGGCGCAACCGGCCCAGCCCGCAGCGAAGCCGGCGGCGACCAAGCCGCGAAAGAAAATCCGCCGCTACCGGCGCAAGCCGCGTACCGAGACCGACGAATAGTTAGCGCCGCCGATCGGAACGTTGCTCCTCGCGGATTGTTCAATTGACGGCGCCATAGCGGCGCCCCGTCAATTCATCCAAGGAGGAACCATGAGGAAACTCAGCACCGCACTGCTCGCCGGCGCCTTTGCCCTGACGACCGCGACGGCCTTCGCCCAGGTTGGCGTTAACGCCGGGTCGACGACCTCAGGCGGCGCAGCCGTGACCGGAACCAAGGGTTCGGGCTCGCTCGGAACTTCGACCGGGGCCGGCGCAAATGTCGGCGGCACCAAGGCCAATGTCGGCGTCGACGCCTCCGGGAATGCTGCGGCCGGCAAGAAGAAGTCCGGCACGACCACCGGCGTGGGCGCGAGCGGAACCGTCAAGTAGCATTGGTTGAGTTGCGTCAGGCCTCCGCGCTTGGCTGCGGAGGCCTTTGCACGCGCGGCCTGTGTGCGGACTTGCCGCTCCGGAGCCTCCCACCGCGGATTGTGCGCCGAACCTCAGCCGGTAGACTGCCGCCATGGCTCGATTCGCCCCCTTCCCGGCTGCCCATTTCAATCGCCGCGCGCTGCTGAGCGGTGCCTTCGCGCTGGCCGCAACGGTCGTGACAAACAGCGCTGCCTTCGCGCAAAGCGCCGCGTTCCAGAAGTGGGTGGCGCGTTTTCGCGGTCAGGCGGTGAAGCGCGGCGTGTCGGAAGCGACCTATGACCGCGTCATGGGGAGCGTGAAACCTGACACCTCGGTCTATGAGCTGCAGCGCCGCCAGCCCGAATTCACCGAGCAGATGTGGCAGTACATCAACCGCCGCTGCTCGGACTGGCGCGTCACCACCGGCAAGCAGCGCGCCAAGGAATATGCCGGGCTGCTGGCGCGCCTCGAGCGCGACTATGGCGTCGACCGCTATGTGCTGCTCGGCCTGTGGGGCATGGAATCGTCGTTCGGCGATGTCATCGACAATCCGAAATACATGCGGCCGATCATCCCGGCACTCGCCGCCCTCGCCTTCGGCGAGCCGCGCCGCCGCCGCTATTGGGAAGCCGAACTGATCAACGCGCTCAAGATCGTCGATCGCGGCTGGGCGCGGCCCGACGCCATGATCGGCTCATGGGCCGGCGCCATGGGCCACACGCAATGGATGCCCGAGGTGTGGCTGCGGATCGGCGTCGATTTCGATGGCGACGGGCGCATCAATCCGTTCGGCAAGCCGGATGACGCGCTGGCCGGCACCGCGCGCTATCTGGTCGAGCGCGGCAAATGGCGGCGCGGCGAAGCCTGGGGCTGCGAGGTCAAGGTGCCGGCGGGCGGTCAGCGCATGGCCGACAACCGGACGATGCGGAGCTATGCCACGTGGCACGGCCACGGCTTTCGCAGAGCCGATGGCGAAGAGTTCAAGCGGCCCGGCGATCAGGTCAAGCTGTGGATTCCGGTCGCCGGCGGCCCGGCTTTCCTCGTCGGGCAGAACTTCCGCGCCGTCTATTCCTACAATCCCTCGCTCAGCTATGCGCTGGCGCTGGTGCATCTCGGCGATCTCATCCGCGGCAACGGCGATTTCCGCCAGCAATTCCCCGGCGGCGAGCGCATCCCGACCATCGACGAGATCAAGGAAATCCAGACCCGCCTCAACGCGCGCGGCTTCAAGACCGACGGCGTCGACGGCCGCACCGGCTCGGACACGGTGCGCGCCATCGGCGCCTTCCAGCGAAGTGTCGGCATGAAGCCGGACGGCTATGCGGGCCTTCGGGTGCTGGAACGGCTGCGGCAACCGTAGCCCGTCATTCCGGGGCACGGCCGGAGGCCGTGAACCCGGAATCCAGAAACCGGCTCGGGAAACCTGGCTGGATTCCGGGTTCGCGCCTTTCGGCGCGCCCCGGAATGACCAATCAGATCAGCCGAAAATATCCGCCGTGATGCCGTTATACCAGTCCACCGACTCCTTGTAGTTCTGCTTGCGCAGGTCGGCTGCCTCGTTCCTCTGACTGACAAAGGTGCTGGTCGCCTTGATGGCGCCGTCCTTCGGCTCGTAGCTGGCGCCGACCTTGATATCGTCGTCCGGCGCGATCAGGCTCCAGCAGGTGTTGGAATAACGCGCCGGGAAGGCCCGCGACTGCGTCAGTTCCGAACGGATGATCATCGCCGCCACCTTGGCCTGGCTGTTGGCCGAGAAGGCCGACTTCGGCATCTCGCCGGCGATCGAGGCATCACCGACCACGAAGATGTTGGGATCGACCGTGGACTTCATCGACGCGGCGTCGATCGGGCAATAGCCGGACGCATTGGTCAGGTTGGCGTCGCGCGCGATCTTGCCGGCCCACTGCGCCGGGATGACGTTCACCAGCGCTGCGTTGTAGTCGGCAAGATCCGTCTGCACCGTGCCGGCCTTGGCGTCGACGCCCTTGATGCCGCCATGTATCTTCGGGTCCTGCCACTCGATCATGCCAGGGTAGTGGTTCTCCCAGCCTTCGGCGAACACGCCCTGCTTCGAGAACGCCGGTTTGGGATCGAGGATGACGATACGCGACTTCTTGTAGCCCTTCTTCTTCAGAACATGGGCGAACATCGAAGCCCGCTCATATGGCCCCGGCGGGCAGCGATACGGGTTCGGCGGCGCGATCATGACGATCTGGTCGCCATCCTTCAGCGCATTGAGCTTGTTCACCAAGAGCTGCGTTTGCGCGCCCGGCTTCCAGGCATGCGGCATGATCTCGGCCGCGGCTTCCGAATAGCCAGGCACGGAGTCGAACTTGAGATCGATGCCCGGCGCCACCAGCAGGCGGTCATAGGCGATGCGCTGGCCGCCGGCGATGACGACCTGTTTCTTGTCGCGGTCGATCGCGGTCGCGGCTGCGTGTACGACATTGACGCCGCTCTTCTTCACCTTGTCATAGTTATGGGGCAGCGACTTGTAGTCACGGAAGCCGCCGACATAGAGGTTCGAAAAGAAGCAGGTGGTGAAGGTCTTCTGCGGCTCGATCAACGTCACGTCGATGGCGCCGTTCGATTCCTTGGCGATATAGCGCGCGGCGGTGCCGCCGCCCGGCCCGCCGCCGATGACGACGACCTTGGGCTTGCCCTGCGCGAGGACGAGGCAGGGCATGGCCAGCGCCGACAGCGAGGCACCGGCCAGCAGTCCGAAATTGCGGCGTGTGAGTTCAGTCATTGTTACCCCCGTGGTTACCGCGGCTTGGTCGCGGCGAAGTAGGCAGCCAGAGCTGCGATGTCATCGTCCTGAAGGCGAGCGGCGACAGTCCGCATCGCCTCGTTGGGCAGAGTCTTTGCGCGATAGGCCTGGAGGATCTCGATGAAATGCTTCTGATCGAGACCGTGAATGGGCGGGATGGTGCTGTCGGATTTGGCGGCGCCGTGACAGGTCGTGCATTCGGACGACAGATAGCGCCCGAGCTCGATGTCTCCGGCCATCGCGCCACCGGACGTAGCCATGCCGGTCAATGCAAAGCAAAGCGTCAGGACAACGGCAGTGCCGTCTCCCAAAACTCTTGTCACAATGGTGCGCAACCGCGCATGCGCCCATCGACGCATTGCTTAGCCTCCCCGGTCGAAATGAGCTTGGCATGGCACCCCATGCCGCCCAATTTCTTATTGCTTTCAACACTTTGACAAAACGTCGCAGCGAATATTTGTACTACTCAACGCCACCTTTGCGGATGGATTTGTCGTCCGGCGTCACGTCGATAACAGAAGCATGCCCCGTGATTTTCACCGGCGGCCGGCAGTCCTTCATGCACGGCTTCGGATTCCAGAACGCCTTCTCGGCAGTCTTACGGTCGTCGTCGAAGAAACCGCCCTCGTTCGGCATCTTCACCTTCGACCACGTTTCCTTCGACAGCACGAACTTGTCGTCGACGATGTCGTTGAGGTTGAGGACGAAAGCGGTGACGGCATAGAGCTCGTCATTGCTCAGCGACTGCGCGTCGCCGAACGGCATGGCGCGGCGGATATAGTCGAACACGCTCGCCACGTAAGGAAAATACGAGCCGACGGTCTTGACCGGGTCATGCGTCGCCAGCGTGCCCTTGCCCTGCGCCAGTTGCGGCCAGCGGCCGGCGCTCTCGCCGAATTCGCCGTGACAGGCCGCGCAGCGCTCGAGATAAATCTCTTCGCCGTCGCGCACCGAACCCTTGCCCGGTGGCAGACCCTGCCCGTCGGGACGCACGTCGATGTCCCAGCCGGCGATCTGCTCCTGAGTTGCGGGAGTGCCAATGCCGTAGTTCTGCAGCTTGGGGGATTGGGCCAATGCCGGCGCGGTTAAGAGGAAGGAAAACGCCGCGAGAAGACTAACCCACCTCGACATTCTCGACCTCCCCGTTCGGCTTGACTGCCCAGGTCTGGATGCCGTTGTTGTGATAGATCGAATTGACGCCGCGGATCTTGCGCAGGTCGTCCTTGGTCGGCTGCACATAGCCGCTGTCGTCCATGGCACGGGATTGCAGCAACAGCTCCTGCCCGTTCCATTCGGTCTCGGCGTAGAAGCGCACGCAGGACTTGTCGAACACCGGTCCGTCGATCGTCGCGGTGCGCCAGTTGCGGCCGCCGTCGAGCGAGACATCGACGCGCGTGACCTTGCCGCGGCCCGACCAGGCCAGCCCAGAGATGACGAGGAAGCCCTTGTTCTTGACCGGCGCCTGCGGCGACGGCGATGTGATGACTGATTTCGCATCCATCTCGAAGGTGAACTTGCGCGCCTTGCCGTTTTCCAGGAGGTCCGTGTATTTCGACGTTTCTTCGCGGGTGTACCAGGGCTCGTCGCCCACTTCGATGCGACGCAGCCACTTGATCCAGATATTGCCTTCCCAGCCCGGCACCACGAGCCTTACCGGATAGCCCTGCTCCGGCCGCAGCATCTCGCCGTTCTGGCGATAGGCTATCAGGCAGTCGTCGAGTGCCTTGTGCAGCGGCAGCGAGCGGTTCATGCCGGATGAGTCGCCGCCTTCGACATGCAGCCATTTGGCGTTCGCCTTCAGCCCGGCCTGCTCCAGCAGCAGCTTCAACGGCACGCCGGTATACATGACGCAATGGATCATGCCGTGGGTGTACTGGCAGCCATTGAGCTGCGCGCCGCGCCATTCCATGCCGGTGTTGGCCGCGCATTCGAGAAAATAGACGCGGTTGACGCGCGGCAGGCGCTTGAGGTCCTCGAGCGTGAAGATCAGCGGCTTGTCCACCAAACCGTGGAGCATCAGGCGGTAATCGTGCGGATCGATTTCGGTAATGCCGCCATGGTGACGCTCGAAGCACAACCCGTTCGGCGTGATGATGCCGTCGAGGTCATGCAATGGCGTGAAGCTTACAGATGACTCGCGACTCGCGGTAAGCCACTGCACGTCGCGGCGGATAACTTCCTTTTCGAACGGCGATGGATGGCCATAAGGCCGTACGCCGACGCCGTCACCCAACGTCTTGCTCCAGTTGGCGACATTCGGCGGCAGATTGGCCTCGTCGGCACGCGCTGCACCGGCGGCACCGGCCGCGGCGAGGCCTGCCGCCCCGGCCAGAAAGCGCCGACGTGACGGTCGCGAAGGAGTATCGAACGGCTTCATGGGCGGCCTCCAC
>JAEZEY010000282.1 GCA_023432845.1 Pseudomonadota bacterium | reverse complement strand
CCCTAATACAGCCCGCCGGTGCCCGAGCGAACGGCGCGGCCCGACTCCGGCGAGATGCGCTGGCCGAAGAACGGCGCGCCGCCACCGCCCTGCTGCCCGTCATAGCCAACCGTCGAGTAACCATCGGGCGGCGCGGTACCGGGCTTGAAAGCCTCGAGGATCGCCTTCGTCGTCTCGGGGCCGGCGCGCGCGCCGGTCTTGGCGTCGACGCGGATCAGCTTGATGCCCGGCGGCACGCGGAACGGCGCGCCCGGCTTGTCGGCGAGCGCATACTTCATGAAGTCCCTGACCACCGGCGCGGCGAGTTTGCCGCCGGTTTCACCGCGGCCGAGCGAGCGCGGCTTGTCGAAGCCGAAATAGACACCGACCGCGACATCGGTGGTGAAACCGACGAACCAGGCATCCTTGTAGTCGTTGGTGGTGCCAGTCTTGCCGGCAACCGGCTTGCCGACTTCCTTCTGGAAGCCAACGCCCCCGGCGGTCCCCCGCAGCACGACGCCTTCCATGATCGAGGTGATCTGATAGGCGGTCATCGGATCAATGACCTGCTGGCGGCGATCGATCAGCGACGGCTCGGGCTGGTTCTCCCACTTCGGCGCCGAGCAGCCGATGCACTCGCGCTCGTCGTGGCGATATACGGTGTGGCCGTAGCGATCCTGGATACGGTCGATCAAGGTCGGCTTCACCTTGCGGCCGCCATTATCGATCATCGAATAGGCCGTGACCATGCGCAGCAGCGTGGTTTCGCCGGCGCCGAGGGAGAACGACAGATATGGCGGCAGGCTGTCATACACACCGAAGCGGCGCGCATATTCGGCGATCAGCGGCATGCCGACGTCCTGCGACAGACGCACGGTCATGACGTTGCGCGAATGCTCGATGCCGAAACGCAAAGTCGAGGGGCCGAAGAAGTTGTTCTCGTAGTTCTCAGGCTTCCACACGCCAAGCCCAGGCCCCTGGTCGAGCTCGATCGGCGCGTCGAGCACCACCGAAGACGGCGTATAGCCGTTGTCCAGAGCCGCTGCATAAACAAGCGGCTTGAACGACGAACCCGGCTGGCGCAGCGCCTGCGTGGCGCGGTTGAACTGGCTCTGGTCGTAGGAGAAACCGCCGACCATGGCGAGCACGCGCCCGGTCCATGGATCCTGCACGACGATGGCGCCGGAGACTTCCGGCACTTGACGCAGCCGGTACTGGCCGTCCTTCTTGGCATCGGCTTCGACATAAATGACATCGCCGGAATTAAGCACCTGGCCGACCTTGGTCGGCGCCTTGCCGGACACCTTCGCCCATTTCATGTTCTCGAGCGGCAGAATGCCGATGTCGCGCGCGCGATCGACGCGGCCGGCCGGATCGCGGCCCGGCTGCAGCCCGACACGCGCCGACTGATCGCTGACCTCGAGCACCACGGCGGCACGCCATGGCGCGACGTCATTGAGCGTCTTCACATCGGCGAGTTTCGTGCCCCAGTCGCCGGAGACATCGATGGTGGCCACGGCGCCGCGATAGCCGCGGGCTTCATCGTATTTGACCAGACCGTCGGTCAGCGCCTTGCGCGCGATCACCTGCATCTTGGGATTGAGCGTGGTGCGCACCGACAGGCCGCCTTCATAGAGCTTCTTTTCGCCGTAGCGCTCGTAGAGCTCGCGGCGAACCTCTTCGGCAAAGTATTCGGCCGAGAAGGTATGCGCCACGCTGCTCTTGGTCGTGACGCCGAGAGAGGTCTTCTTTGCCGCTTCGGCGTCGGCGCTCTTGATGAAGCCCGATTCCGCCATGCGCTCGATCACCCAGTTGCGGCGCTCGAGTGCGCGCTCGCGCTGGCGGAACGGGTGATAGTTGTTCGGCGCCTTCGGCAGCGCGGCGAGATAAGCAGCTTCCTGGACGTTGAGCTCGCTCACGCTCTTGTCGAAATAGACCAGCGAGGCGGCGGCGATGCCGTAGGCGCCGAGGCCGAGATAGATCTCATTGAGATAGAGTTCGAGGATCTTGTCTTTCGAGTAGGTGCGTTCGATCTTGAGCGCCAGCAGCGCTTCCTTGATCTTGCGCGTCATCGAGAGTTCGTTGGTCAAGAGGAAGTTCTTGGCGACCTGCTGCGTGATCGTCGAAGCGCCCTGCGGGCGGCGGTTGGAGCCCAGATTCTGGATATAGTTCACGCCGGCGCGCGCGATGCCGGTGAAGTCGAGACCGCCGTGCTCGTAGAAGTTCTTGTCTTCGGCGGCGAGGAAGGCGCTGATGACCAGCTTCGGCACCGCCTGGATCGGCAGATAGAGCCTGCGTTCGCGCGCGTATTCGCCCACCAGCGAACCGTCGGCGGCATGGACGCGCGTCATCACCGGCGGCTCATAGTCGCGCAGCTGCGAGTAGTCCGGCAGGTCCTTGGAATAGTGCCACAGCAGGCCCGAGACCGCGGCCACGCCGACGACGAACACAATGGTGCCCGCCGCGAACAGGAAGCCGAGGAAGCGCAGAAGGAATTTCATGAGCGAGTGATGCAACGGCCGCGCTTGGCGGCGCTGTCCCTTGGGGTCGTGGACATTGGGATCGCAGACATTGAGGTCGTAGCGGTCAAGTCCATGGCAAGACTGCAACTTTGCCCGGTTTTATGTTGAAACTGAGGCCGATTTCGAGCGCAAACACCTCGATTGAGCGTCATCAGTTGGCTCCCGCCTGCCCGCGCGCCAGGCGCGGCCCGAAGAAGGAGTCGACCGCCTGGGCCACCGCACCGGCGGTCTTGGTCTGCCAGACGTCCGAAGTCATCATCTTGAGATCGCCCTTGGTCGACATGTAACCGAGTTCGATCAGCACCGAAGGTACATCCGGTGCCGTCAGTACCTTGAACCCGGCCGACTTCAACGGCTGCTTGTGCAGTCGCGCCGAAGACTTGAGTTCGCCGACCACCGTGCGGGCAAACTTCATCGAATAGGTCTTGGTTTCGCGCTGCGCGAGGTCGAACAGAATGTTGGCGACGTCGTCCGGCTCGATCGTCAGATCGACGCCGGCGATGGCATCGGCCTTGTTTTCGGCTTCGGCCAGCCGGGCCGCTTCGGCATCGGAGGCGGTCTCGGACAGAGTGTAGACCGTCGCGCCCTCGGCCTGCCCTTCACCTTTCGGCAAGCTGTCGGCATGAATTGAAATGAACAGCGCCGCGCCGTTCGAGCGGCTGAACTTCACGCGGTCGCTGAGCGCGATGAACGTATCGTCGGTGCGGGTCATGGCGATCCGGTACTTGCCGGTCTGCTCCAGCCGGCTGCGCAGGATCTGCGCGAACTGCAGCACCACGTCCTTTTCCAATTCGCCGCTCTGCGCGCGCGCCCCCTGGTCGATACCACCGTGGCCCGGATCGAGCACGATCAGCGGCCGGGTATCGTTGGCGGCCTTGGCCGGCGGCTCCGGCGGTTTGGCGGTCGTCCGCCGTTCCGGCCCGGCGTCGAGCGTGAGCGCGCGCATGAAGCTGGCGCGGTCGGTGGCGGCAAGATCGATGACCAGACGGGCGGGCTCGCCGGCGTCGGCGTCCAGAACGAAGGCCTTCTCCACCTTCACCGGTCCGGCGGTGTCGAGCACCACCCGGGAACCGCCCTGCATAATGAGGCCGTAGCGGAAAGCCTTGACCAGCCCCCGGCTCTGCTCGCCGATCTTGTCCGGCAGGCGGAAGGCGACCTGCGGCAGGTCGACGACCACCCGGTACGGGTTGGCCAGCGCGAAGGCTGCCACGTCGATCTTCTGGCTCAGGTCCATGATGAAGCGGGTTTTCTGCGCGTCGCCCCCGACCCGGACGGCGGTAACGGCCGGGAGCTGGCCGGATTGGGCCAAAACGGGCGCAAAACCGGTCCAGCCGCCTGCCAGGGCGGCTATAAACGCCAAAATTGCGGTTTTACGACGTGCCACCGAATCCGGTCCCTCTGGAGGCGCGTTTTAGCCCATTAGCCGCCGCGCCGGTTAATAGAAGTTGACGACTCGGCCGTTTT
>JAEZEY010000277.1 GCA_023432845.1 Pseudomonadota bacterium | reverse complement strand
CATCGACCCCGGAGCCCGCATCGGCCACGTCCACCTCAAGGTGGCCGACCTGCAGCGCGCGCTCGATTTCTATTGCGGCGTGCTCGGCTTCACCCTGACCACGACCTATCCCGGCGCGGCCTTCATCTCGGCCGGCGGGTACCACCACCATCTCGGACTCAACACCTGGGAGAGCAAAGGCGGCCCGCCGCCGCCGCGCGGCACCACCGGCCTCTTCCACACCCCGATCCTGTACCCGACGCGCAAGGCGCTCGCCGACGCGCTCAGCCGGCTGATCGCCGCCAAGATCCCGCTCGACGGCGCGTCAGACCACGGCGTTTCCGAGGCGCTCTATCTGCGCGACCCGGATGAGAACGGCGTCGAATTGTATTGGGACCGGCCGGAAGCGCAGTGGCCGAAGAAGCCGGACGGCTCACTGCACATGTTCACGCGGCCGCTCGATCTCGACGATCTACTGAAAGAGCTCGATCGCTGACGGCGGCGTGCGGCAGCATCAGATGCGAGCGCGCCGGCAATCAGCCAGCGCGCCCGCAATTCCTCAAATGACGCCCATCGCCCGCATGGCTTCGGCCACGCGGACGAAGCCCGCGATATTGGCGCCGAGCACATAGTCTCCGGGCGAGCCGTACTCCTCTGCCGTCTCGGCGCAGGTGTCGTGGATGTTGTGCATGATCGTGGCGAGCCTCTCCTCGGTCTGCTCGAAGGTCCAGCTGTCACGCGAGGCGTTCTGCTGCATTTCGAGCGCCGAGGTGGCGACACCGCCGGCATTGGCCGCCTTGCCAGGCGCGAACAGGACACCGGCTTCCTGGAAGATGCGCACGGCGTCGGGCGTGCAGGGCATGTTGGCACCCTCGCCGACCGCGAGCACCTTGTTGTCCACCAGGGCACGCGCATCCTTGCCGGTCAGTTCGTTCTGCGTCGCCGACGGCATGGCGACATCGCAGGGCACACTCCAGACCGAACCACCCTCGACATAGTGCGAACCGGTGCCTTTCAGGCGAGCATATTCTGAAATGCGCTGACGGCGCACTTCCTTGATCTCCTTCACCAGATCAAGGTCGATGCCTTTCTCATCCACGACATAACCGTTGGAATCCGAACAGGCGACCACCTTGCCGCCGCACGACAGAATTTTCTCCATCGTGTAAACGGCGACATTGCCCGTGCCCGACACCACGGCGCGCTTGCCGGCAAAGTCGGTGCCCTTGGTGGCCAGCATGCGCTCGACGAAATAGGTCGCACCATAGCCGGTCGCTTCGGTGCGCGCGCGCGAGCCGCCATAGACAAGGCCCTTGCCGGTCAGCACGCCCGCTTCGTAGCGGTTGGTCAGACGCTTGTACTGGCCGAACATGTAGCCGATCTCGCGGCCGCCGACGCCGATATCGCCCGCCGGCACGTCGGTGTATTCGCCGAGATGACGGTGCAACTCGGTCATGAAGGACTGGCAGAAGCGCATGATCTCGCCGTCGGACCGATGACGCGGGTTGAAGTCCGACCCGCCTTTGCCGCCGCCGATCGGCAGCCCGGTCAACGCGTTCTTGAAGGTCTGCTCGAAGCCGAGAAACTTGATGATGCCGAGATTGACCGACGGATGAAACCGCAGGCCGCCTTTGTAGGGACCAAGCGCGGAATTAAACTGCACGCGGAAGCCGCGGTTGATCTGCACCTGGCCTTGGTCATCAACCCAGGGCACACGAAAGATGATCTGGCGCTCGGGCTCGCAAATGCGCTCGATCAGAGCGTCGTCGGCATAGTCCGGACGTTTGGCGATGACCCGGCCCAGACTTTCAAGGACCTCACGAACGGCCTGATGGAACTCGGGCTCGCCGGCATTGCGGCGGAGGACTTCATCCAGGATCGGCTCAAGCTTCTCATCAATAATATGGGGCACGGTCGTTCTCGTTGCGGTATTGGGTTCTTCTGCATGATCGTCGGATGCAACGCATCAAGCACTTGCCCGCAAGTTAGGCAATCCGCCTTTTTTGGAACCAGGAATGTCGCAACACATACTTCACGGTCGTCCGGTCAGTCGCTCTCGCTGACCGAGCGCAGGAACCCCGATAGCACGGCGTCCCACGCTGCAATGACACGCAACGCGGTCTGACGACACCGGTTTCGGGGCTGATCGAATCAACTAGAGTCGCCGCCGGTCGGCCGACAGTCGCGCTCGCGCCTGCCGACTGGTTCGGTGTCCCCGGAGATTCCATGTCGAACACACCGCGGCGGCGCCCCGGCAGCCCGCCCGACGAGAGCTTTGTCGGCGCCGATCCGTACTCGCACGAGTCCACCGCCGCCGCGGTGGCGCGGCTCGCGGCGACCATCGAGGCGCAGGCGCGCACCATCGGCCGCTATCAGTCCGCGCTGGCGCGCAGCCGCGAGACATTCGAGCGCGCCGCCGCGGCCGCCCGCCTCGGTCTGTGGGAATGCGACCTGACCACGGAAGCGTTACAGTGGTCCGCCGGCACCTACGACTTGTTCGACATCCCGCGGGAGCGGCCGCTGCAGCGCAGCCAGGCGCTGATCCGCTATCCGGCCGATGCGCTGAAGACCCTCGAAGCCGTGCGCAGCCGCGCCATCGCGGAAGGCAGCGGCTTCAATCTCGACACCGCCATCGTGACGCCTGGCGGCGAGCGACGCTGGATTCGCATCACCGCCACCGTCGAATGCGCCAGCGGGCGGCCGGTCCGGCTGTTCGGTCTCAAGCAGGACATCACCGAGGAAACCGAGCGCTGGCAACGCGCCCATTATTTCGCCGAGTTCGACGAACTGACCGGGCTTGCCAACCGCCGCCAGCTGAGATCGCGGCTGGCAGCGGCCTGCGGCGACGACGGCGGCGGCAATGCGGGCGGCACGCTGCTGCTGCTCGATCTCGACGGCTTCAAGGATGTCAACGACTCGCTCGGCCATGCCGCCGGCGATGAATGCCTCAAGGAAGCGGCGCGGCGGCTCGCGTGCGCCTGCGACGCCGGCGATCTCGTGGCCCGTCTCGGCGGTGACGAATTCGCGGTGCTGCTCGCCGCGGGCAGCGACAGCCAATCGACGCTGCTGGCGCGGAAGATCATCGCCGTCATGGCGCAGCCGATCCATTACGGCGCGCGGCGCTTCCAGGTCGGCGTGTCGATCGGCATCGCTTCGCTCGCCGGCTGCAATTCGCGCGATGCACTCAAACACGCCGATGTGGCGCTCTACGCCGCCAAGGCCGCCGGGCGCAACACGTTCCGGCGGTTTTCGGCGTTGCGCATCCGTCGGCCGACCATCGACGGCATGCCGCGCTGACGGCGTCGGACAGCGCCCGGCGTCAAACCACCGCCGCCGGCTCCGGCCGGCGCAGCATGAAGGTCAACACCGCGGCGAGCAGCGAGAAGCCGAACATCAGGGCGAAGCCGACTTCATAGGTGCCCGTGGCGTCGAAGATCGCGGCGCCGAGATAGGCGCCGATACCGCCGAAGATCTGGTGCACCAAGGTGATCAGGCCGGTCAGCGCGCCGAGATGACGCGTGCCGAAGCTTTCCTTGACGAACACGACGGTGAGCGGCGCGGTCACCATGAAAGTGATGCCGAAGACCAGCGCGAACACGGCAACTGACAATGTCGACTGGTCCACCATGACCAGTCCGAAGACGCCAACCCGCGCGATGAAGGACAGTGCCGTCGGCCAGACCGGACCGGACCGGTCGCTGACCGCGCCCGCGGCGACAACGCCGATGAGGCCCATCAGCCCCATCACCGCCAGCAGGTTGCCGGCGAGGAACGCGTTGACCCCGCCGTCCTGGGCGAAGGCGACGACATGCGTCGCGACGAAGAAATCGTCGAAGCCGCAAATGGCGTAGATGACGAGCAGCAGCCAGAACTGCCGCGTGCGCGCCGCCTGGCGCACGCCGACGCCGATCGCCGGCTGGGCGGCCTTGGCCTGCGCCGCCGTATTCTTCGGAATCGCCAGGAAAACCAGCGGCAGCAGCGCGAGATGCGCGATGCCGAGCCAGACATAGATCGACTGCCACGTTACCGACAGCATCACCGCCGCCAGCGTGGCGATAACAACGAGCTGGCCGACGCTCATGCCCGAAATCACCACAGCGTTGGCGATCCCGGTGCGCACGGGAAACGCGCGGGTCACCATGACGCTGACCGGGATCAGCGACGCGGCACCATTACCGAGCGCGAAGACCACACCATAGGCGACATGCGCGTGCCAGGGCGCGGTGATGGCGCTCATCGCGCCAATGCCGAGGCCGGCGACGAGGAGACCGCCGCTGAGCACCAGCCGAGGACTGGCGCGATCGGCGAGATAGCCGGCGGCGAGCATGGCCGCGGCAGACACGACCTGGAATAGCGCGACGGCGAGCCCGATGTCGCTGCGCCCCCAGCCGAAGCCGTCGACGATCGGCTTCAGCGTCAGCCCGACAGCGAAGCGCGCGCCGCCGCCGATGAACAGCACCAGGAAGCCGGCGGCTAGAATAAGATAGGCGCCCGCCGCCCGCGAGCGCCCTTCTTTCGCGGCGATGGCCACGATCACTGAACCGGCATGGAAGCGGCTTTACGTCGTCGCTTTGGCCAGCGCGCGGCGCGCCAGAACGCCGACGAGATGGGCGCGATATTCCGGCGTGGCGTGGATGTCGGAGTTCATGCCGCTGGCCGGAATAGTCATGCCGTCGATCGACTTCGGCGAGAAGCGCTTAGCCAGCGCCTCCTCGAACGACTTGACGCGGAAGACGCCGTTCGAGCCGGCGCCGGTTACAGCAACGCGGATATCCGGGCCGCGCTTCGACACGAACACGCCGACCAGCGCGAAGCCCGAGGCCGGATGCTTGAACTTCTCATAGGCCGCTTTCTTGGCGATCGGGAACGACACCTTGACGATGATCTCGCCGTCTTCCAGCGCGGTCGAGAACATGCCGGTGAAGAAATCGTCGGCGGCGATCCGGCGCTTGTTGGTGATGATGGTCGCGCCGAGACCGAGGCAGGCCGCCGGATAATCTGCGTTCGGGTCGTTGTTGGCGATCGAACCGCCGATGGTGCCGCGGTTGCGCACCTGCGGATCGCCGATCGAACCCGGCACCGAGGCCAGACCCGGCAGCACCCCTTTCAGCACATCGGAATTCGCCACGTCGGCATGGCGCGTCATTGCGCCGATGACGACGGAGCGGCCCTTGAGCTCAACGCCGGTCATGCCCTCGACCTGCGACAGATCGATGATGGCGGACGGCTGCGCGAGGCGCTGCTTCATCACCGGCAGCAGCGAGTGACCGCCCGCCAAGAGCTTCCCCTCGGGATTGCGCGCCAGCAGACCGGCCGCCTGGCGCACCGTGGTCGGGCGATGGAAAGTGAAGTTGTACATCGATCTCTCCGTTCGAATTCTTTATGCCGCTTTCGGTGGCGTGCGTTGCATGGCCGACCACACCGCATTGGCGGTGGCCGGCATGGCGATATCCTCTGTTCCGAGCGCGTCGGTGATGGCGTTGATCACCGCCGCCGGCGCCGCGATCGCGCCGGCCTCGCCGCAGCCTTTCATGCCGAGCGGGTTGGACGGCGACTTGGTCTCGGTCAGGCCGACATGGAACGACGGCAGGTCGTGTGCGCGCGGCATGGTGTAATCCATGAACGAGGCGGTGACCAACTGGCCGCTGGCGTCGTACACGACGCCCTCGAGCAGTGCCTGGCCGACGCCCTGCGCGATGCCGCCGTGCACCTGGCCTTCGACGATCATCGGATTGATGACGGTGCCGAAGTCGTCCACCGCGGTCCAGTTGACGATCTCGGTCTTGCCGGTTTCCCGGTCGATCTCGAGCTCGCAGATGTGGCAACCGGCCGGGAATGTGAAGTTGGTCGGGTCGTAGAACGAGGTTTCCTTCAGGCCCGGTTCGAGTTCGGCGCCGGTGAACTTGTGCGCGATGTAGGCATTGAGCGCCACATCGCCGAAGGCAACCGATTTGTCAGTGCCCTTCACCGTGAACTTGCCGTCCTTGAAGTCGATGTCGCTCTCGGCCGCTTCCATCATGAAGCCGGCGACCTTCTTGGCCTTGGCCTCGATCTTGTCGAGCGCCTTGACGATGGCCGACATGCCGACCGCCCCGGAGCGCGAGCCGTAGGTGCCCATGCCGAACTGCACCTTGTCGGTGTCGCCATGCACGATCGACACGCTCTCGAACGGAATGCCGAGCCGTTCCGACACCAGTTGGGCGAAGGTCGTCTCGTGGCCCTGGCCGTGCGCGTGGCTGCCCGTCAGCACCTCGACATTGCCGGTCGGGTTGACGCGCACTTCGGCGCTCTCCCACAGACCGACGCCGGCGCCGAGCGAACCGACGGCCTGCGACGGCGCGATGCCGCAGGCTTCGATATAGGTCGAATAGCCGAGCCCGCGCAGCTTGCCTTGCCGGGCGCTTTCGCGCTTGCGCTTGGCGAAGCCCTTCACATCGGCAAGCTCCATCGCCTTTTTCAGCGACGCGTTATAGTCGCCGGCGTCATAGGTCATGATCACCGGCGTCTGATGCGGGAAGCTCTTGATGAAGTTGCGCTTGCGGAAATCGGCCGGATCGATACCGAGCTGCCGCGCCGCGACTTCGACCAGACGCTCAACCACGAAGGTCGCTTCAGGACGGCCCGCGCCGCGATAGGCGTCGACCGGCACGGTGTTGGTATAGACCGCATCGACCTCGCAATAGATCTGCGGGATGTCGTACTGACCCGACAGCAGCGTGGCGTACAGATACGTCGGGACAGACGACGAGAAGGTCGACATATATGCGCCGAGATTGGCGATGGTCCTGGCGCGCAGCGCCAAAATCTTGCCGTCGGCGTCGAGCGCCAGTTCGGCATGGGTGACGTGGTCGCGGCCATGCGCGTCGGTGAGAAACGCTTCCGTGCGGTCCGACGTCCACTTCACCGGCCGCTTCACCTTGCGCGCCGCCCACAGGCAAACGACTTCTTCCGGATAGATGAAAATCTTGGAACCGAAGCCGCCGCCGACATCCGGCGCGATAACGCGCAGCTTGTGTTCGGGCGCGATGCCGACGAAAGCCGAGATCACCAGCCGCGCGACGTGCGGATTCTGCGACGTGTTCCACAGCGTCAGATGATCGTTGCCGGCGTCGTAATCGGCGAGCGCGGCACGCGGCTCCATCGCGTTGGGCGCCAGGCGGTTGTTGACGATGTCAAGCTTGGTAACGTGCTTCGCCGACTTGAACGCGGCCTCGACCGCCTTCTGGTCACCGAGGTGCCATTGGTAGATCGTGTTGCCGGGGATGTCGGCATGAATCTGCGGCGCGCTCTTGGCTTGCGCCTGGGCCGGATCGACGACCGCCGGCAGCACCTCGTAATCGACCAACACCTTTTCCGCCGCGTCCTTGGCCTGTCCCAAGGTTTCCGCGATCACCACCGCTACGGCATCGCCGACGCAATTGACCTTGCTCGCGGCCAGTGCCGGATGCGCCGACATCTTCATCGGCGAACCATCCTTGGAGTGGATCATCCAGCCGCAGATCAGATTGCCAACCTTGTCGTCGGCGAGCTGCGCGCCGGTGAGCACATCGACCACGCCCGGCATGGCTTTGGCGGCGTCGACGTCGATCTTCTTTATCTTGGCATGGGCATGAGGCGAGCGGACGAACACCGCGCGCGTTTCGCCGGGGCGCGTGACGTCATCGGTGTACTGGCCCTGCCCCGTGACGAAACGAAAGTCTTCCTTGCGGCGCACGGGCGCGCCGATCCCGGTTGCGGTCATTGGCGGCATCCTCCCACTGTCAGTCTTATCGACGTTGTTCGGCAGCCCGCATCATGAGGGCAAGAAGCTATTTTGCCATCGCCCTCGCGCCGGCTTCGATCGCCTTGACGATGTTGTGGTAGCCCGTGCAGCGGCAAATGTTGCCGTCGAGCTGGTCACGAATGGTGTGCTCGTCGAGCTCGTTGCCGTTGCGGCGCACGATATCGAGCGCAGACATGATCATGCCGGGCGTGCAATAGCCGCACTGCAAGCCGTGATGCTCGCGGAAGGCTTCCTGCATCGGGTGCAGCTTGCCGTCAGCCGCGGCCAGGCCCTCGATGGTGGTGATCGATTGGCCCTCGCACTGGACGGCCAGCGTGGTGCACGACTTGGCGGCAATGCCGTCGATATGGACGACGCAGGCGCCGCACTGCGAGGTATCGCAGCCGACATGCGTGCCGGTGAGCCGGAGGTTTTCGCGCAAAAATTGTACCAGCAGGGTTCGCGGCTCGACATCACCGGTGACGGCCTTGCCGTTCACCGTCATGGACACTTTCGCCATGACTTCCTCCCGAATTAAGGGCCCAGCGCCCCTCAACGACCCGGCATCACGCCTGAAACCGGTTCGCGGTAACGATGGCGGCCCGGTTTGAGACCGGTTTCCGCGTTTGAACCAGACTAACTTGAACCCCAAGCAACGGGGCGGTCAAGCGATTCCGCGCGCAAATCGACGCGAAGCGAGCATAGTTGCGATGCACAATCGAAAAGTTGAGCGAAAAATCGACGATTTGAGCCCTCCGCCAATTCATGGAACGCCGGGCCGGCGCGAGGCTTAACGC
>JAEZEY010000269.1 GCA_023432845.1 Pseudomonadota bacterium | reverse complement strand
GGAAAGCGCCTCGGCAACGGCCTTGCCGCATTCGACCGTATTGGCAGTACCCTTGAGGTCACGCGTGCGCAATTTGTCCTGCGCCAGCACGGTTTCGATCGCCTTGACGATGGCCTTGGCCGCGTCGCTCTCGCCGAGATGCTCGAGCATCATCGCGCCGGACCAGATCTGGCCGATCGGATTGGCGATGCCCTGCCCGTAAATATCGGGCGCCGAGCCGTGCACGGGCTCGAACACCGACGGGAAATTGCGCTCGGGATTGATGTTCCCCGACGGCGCAATGCCGATGGTGCCGGTACAGGCCGGGCCGAGATCCGAAAGAATGTCGCCGAACAGGTTCGACGCCACGACAACGTTGAACTTGTCCGGGTTCATCACGAAATGCGCGGTGAGGATGTCGATGTGGAACTGATTCCACTTCACGTCCGGATAGTTCTTCGCCATCTCCTTCACGCGCTCGTCCCAGTATGGCATGGTGATGGCGATGCCATTCGACTTGGTCGCGGAGGTGAGATGCTTCTTCGGCGTCGATTGGGCGAGCTCGAAGGCGAATTTCAGCACGCGGTCGACGCCGACCCGGCTCATCACCGTCTCCTGCACCACGACCTCGCGATCGGTGCCGGGAAACATCTTGCCGCCGATGGCCGAATATTCACCTTCGGTGTTTTCCCGCACCACCCAGAAGTCGATGTCGCCCGGCTTGCGGCCAGCGAGCGGGCACGGCACGCCGGGCATCAGCCGCACCGGGCGCAGGTTGACGTACTGATCGAACTCGCGGCGGAACAGGATCAGCGAGCCCCACAGCGAAATGTGGTCGGGCACGCGGTCCGGCATGCCGACGGCGCCGAAATAGATGGCGTCGTGCTTGCCGATCTTCTCCTTCCAGTCCTCCGGCATCATGCGGCCGTGCTTTTCGTAATAGTCGCAGGAGGCGAAGTCGAAGTCGTCGAGCTGCAGTTTGAAGCCGAATTTTTTCGCCGCCGCTTCGAGGACCCGCACGCCCTCGGGCACGACTTCCTTCCCGATACCATCGCCGGGAACGACGGCGATGCGGTGGACGCGGTTGGTAGTCATGAGCGGCTCCCTGACATGCAAAACGGCCCGCCTTCTGATGGGGCGGGCCGCCTGATCTAGCCAAATGAAGCGCGGGGCGGAAGCGCCTTACGAGGCGAAATACTGGCCGCCGTTCGCCGTCAGGGTGGCGCCGGTGATGAGCCCGGCGTCGTCGGCGGCGAGGAAAACAACACAACGCGCGATCTCCTCCGGCTCGCCGAGACGGCCGATCGGGATTTGCGGCAGGATCGACTTCTCCAGGACATCCTTCGGCACCGCCTGCACCATCTCGGTGTTGATGTAGCCCGGGCAGATCGCATTGACGGTGATGCCGGCCTTGGCGCCTTCCTGCGCCAGCGCCTTGGTGAAGCCGAGCTCACCGGCCTTGGCGGCGGAGTAGTTGACCTGGCCCATCTGGCCCTTCTGGCCGTTGATCGAGGAGATGTTGATGACGCGGCCGAACTTGCGCGCGCGCATGCCCTCCCAGACCTGGCGGGTCATGTTGAACAGCGAACCGAGGTTGGTGTTGATCACCGCGTTCCACTGCTCGACCGTCATGCGGTGGAACATGCCGTCCTTGGTGATGCCGGCATTGTTGACGAGAACCTCGATCGGGCCGACCTCGGCCTCAACCTGCTTGATGCCCGCGCCGCAGGCCTCATAGGACGACACGTCCCATTTGAATACAGGAATGCCGGTCTCGGCCTTGAATTTCTGCGCGGCTTCGTCGTTGCCGGCATAGCTCGCGGTGACCTTGTAGCCCTTGTCCTTGAGCGCTTTCGAAATCGCAGCCCCGATCCCGCGGGTACCGCCAGTTACCAATGCAACGCGAGTCATTCCCCTCTCCCAGATCGTTCCTCGAAACTTTCCTTGCCCGACACCCAACAGGCGAGCGCCTAGGCGGAGCAATTCTTATGCCGACCATCGCGACTTGTTGATGGCAGCTTAAAGACCCGCCCGCCATTCGCAACAAGCCACAAGCGCACACCGCCTAAAGGCTAAGGCCCCAAATGCGAAGGCCGCATTTCAGATACGTCCGAAATGCGGCCCTGGCTGTGATGCAGATCAAGTTCGCGATGGTGCGCCGCGAGACGCGGTCAGCGCTCTACGCACATGGCGATACCCATGCCGCCGCCGATGCAGAGAGTGGCAAGGCCCTTCTTGGCGTTGCGCTTCTGCATCTCGAACAGCAGGGTCGTCAGAACGCGGGCTCCGGAGGCACCGATCGGATGACCGATGGCGATGGCGCCGCCATTGACGTTGACCTTGGAGGTATCCCAGCCGAGGTCCTTGTTCACCGCGCAAGCCTGAGCCGCGAAGGCTTCGTTGGCCTCGATCAAATCGAGATCCTGGTGGTTCCAGCCGGCCTTCTTGAGCGCGGCGCGCGAAGCGGGGATCGGCCCCGAGCCCATGATCTTGGGATCGACGCCGGCCTGCGCCCAGGACACGATGCGCGCGAGCGGGGTCTTGCCGAGCTTGGCGGCTTCCGAGGCGCGCATCAGCACCACGGCGGCGGCGCCGTCATTGATGCCGGAGGCGCTGGCCGCCGTGACCGTGCCCTCCTTGTCGAAGGCAGGGCGCAGCTTGGCAATGCCCTCGAGCGTCACGCCCGCCTTGGGATATTCGTCGGTGTCGACCACGATATCGCCTTTGCGCGACTTGACCGTGACCGGCGCGATCTCGTCCTTGAACTTGCCGGCCTTCATCGCGGCTTCGGCCTTGTTCTGCGAGGCGACGGCGAATTCGTCCTGCATCTGACGGGTAATCTGCCATTGCTTGGCGACGTTCTCCGCGGTGTTGCCCATGTGATAGCCGTTGAAGGCGTCCCACAGGCCGTCCTTGATCATGGTGTCCACGAGTTCGAACGAGCCCATCTTGACGCCCGCGCGCAGGTGCTGGGCATGCGGCGCCATGCTCATCGACTCCTGGCCACCGGCGACGACGATGTCACTGTCGCCGTTGAGGATCGCCTGATAGCCGAGCGCGACGGCGCGAAGACCGGAACCGCAGAGCTGGTTCACGCCCCAGGCAGGGCTCTCGACCGGGATGCCCGCGGCTATGGAGGCCTGGCGGGCCGGATTCTGGCCCTGGCCGGCGGTGAGGATCTGCCCCATGATGACCTCACTCACCCGGTCGCCCTCGACGCCTGCGCGGGCGAGCGCGGCCGAAATCGCGGTTTTTCCGAGCTCGTGGGCCGGCAAATTGGCAAAAGCGCCGTTAAAGGCGCCGACCGGCGTGCGGGCAGCGCTGACAATGACGACATCGTCTTGCATCGGGAACTCTCCTTAAGCGGGGCTGTGAAGGCTCTGTGAGCGGCCTTTTGGCGGTGCCGCATCCTCGACAGTGCACCGCACCCTGTCAACAACGGCCGCCAGCGAAGCTATGGCGGAAAACTGGCCACTTCCTTGTGCCAACGCAAGGCATGGTGCGGTGCTTCTGGGGCTTTCCGCGCCGCCATAAAACATCTGGCCCGCGCCGTCAGAATACGGGTATGCTTATGGGAAGGCAGAGGAAACCTGTACCCATGGCAGACAATAAAGAGCCGGTCACCATCAAGAAATACGCTAACCGGCGGCTCTATAATACCGGAACGAGCACCTACGTGACTTTGGAAGACCTCGCCGTGATGGTCAAAAACGGCGAAGACTTCGTCGTCTACGACGCCAAGAGCGGCGAAGACATCACCCGCTCGGTCCTGGCGCAGATCATCTTCGAGCAGGAGAATAAGGAAGGACAAAGCCTACTTCCAATCACCTTCCTGCGCCAACTCATCCGCTTCTATGGCGACTCCATGCAGATGATGGTGCCGCACTTCCTCGAGCAGTCCATGTCGACGCTCACCAGCCAGCAGGGCAAGTTCCGCGAGCAGATGGAAAAGGCCTTCGGCGGCGTCGGCGGCTTCGGCCCGATGGAGGATCAGGTTCGCCGCAACATGGAGATGTTCGAGAAGACCTTCGCCATGTTCGCCCCGCCCTTTGCCCGCAACAAGCCGAACGAAGCCGCGCCGGACAAGCCGTCGACGTCTGCTTCTTCCGGGTCCGACATGGACGAACTCAAGCGGCAGCTGGACGAGATGCAGAAGCGGCTCGACCGAATGGGCGGCAAGGACTAGCGAAGGCTAAAGAATCGAAACGGCGACGCCTAGAGCGTCGCCTTTTTGTTTTGGCCCGAGAGCCACGGCTTGTCGCTGGAGGCGAGGCCGACGAACGCACCCTGGATGTAGTCGCAGTTCCAGTCGCGCAGCAGCGCGGCGGCAGCGTCATCCTGAACCCATTCCGCCACAGCCTTGATGCGCAGGCGATGCGCCAGGTCAATCATGGTCTGGACGAAAGCGCGGTCGTCTTCCGAGCGCGTGATATTCTGTACGAAGGCCCCGTCGATCTTGACGATATCGACGCCGAGCCGGCGCAGGTTGCGGAATGAGGTATGGCCGGCGCCGAAATCGTCGATGGCGATGCGGCAGCCGAAATCCTTGACCCGGGTGACGAAACCGCGGGCATCGTCGACGTCCTGGATGGCGGCGGTCTCGGTGATCTCGACGATCAGCCGCTCGCCGACGCCGGGATTTGCGCGCAGCATGACCCCGAGCCCGTTCCACCAGGCCGGGTCGATGGCCGAGGCCGGCGAAACATTGACGCTGGCCGAGAGCTGCGGCGCGGCCACAAGCTCGGTGACCACCAGTTCGAGCACGCGGTGATCGAGCATCCGCACCAGGCCGAGTCGCTCGGCGGCCGGGATGATGTCGGCGGCGTTGAGCGGCGTGCCGTCCTCGCGGTGGGCGCGGATGAGGCACTCGTAGAAGGCAATGTTGCGCGAACATGCTTCGACGACCGGCTCGAAAGCCAGCGCAATGCGGCGGTCGTTGAGCGCGGCGATAATCTCGTCGGTGGCGCGCAGGCTTTCCTTGCGCAGCGCGTCGCGCTCGACGCTCGGCCGGTAGGCGGCAAAGGAGCCGCGCCGCTTGTCGCGGGCCGCACTCAGCGCGTCCTGCGAGCGGCTCAGCACTTCGTCGAGGGTGGAGGCATGACGCGGCGCGGTAATGCCGCCAATGGTGATGGTGACAGCGACCGAACCGGCCGACGTGGCAATGGGCTCCTCGCGCACACCGGCAAGCAGCCGCTCGGCAGCGACTGACAATTCGTCGGGCGTGCAACTCGTCAACACCACGGCGAATTTGTTGCCGGAGATGCGGCCGAAATAGTCCTTGCCGCGAACGCGGGCACGAATACGCTTGCCGACTTCGGCGATCACATTCTCGGTGACTTCAAAGCCATAGGCGTCGTTGAGATTGCCCAGATGATCGATGGCGGCGAGCAGGAAGCCGCAGGAGCCGCGGAAGCGGATGGTCTCGTCAAGCGTCTTCGACAGAATGTTGATGATCGAGGCACGGTTGAGTTCGCCGGTCAGCGGATCGAATTTCGCCAGCCGTTCCAGTTCCTGTTCGCGCTCGTGCCGGGCATCGATCGAACGCACCACGCCGCAGGCGCGCGCCGGTTTGCCGTCAGCGCCGGCGAACCAGCGGCCGGTGTCTTCGATCCAGGTCGTCGTTCCGTCGGCACGCTTGAAGGCGTATTGCGCCTCGTAAGGCACGCCATCGCCGGTGTCGCGCAGCGCGCTTTTCGTGACGGCATCGAGACGGCTCACGCCGCCGGTCGCCTCGACACAGCGCGCAAAACCGGCTCCCGTCTCCAGCGCCGCCATATCGGCAATGCCGAGCACCGCGGCCGCATGGCCGCTCCATGATAAGCGATCAGTGTCGAGCCGCCATTCATAGGTAGCTTCGCCAACCAGACGCAGGATGTCACCGGCACCGAGCGCGGTTTCACCGACCTTGATCACGCAAGTTCCTTTTCGTCTCGCTCCCGGGAACGCCGCACCGCGCGGCGGGTTGTTCGGATGAACGCAGTACAAAAGCTACGCGGCAACACTTAAATAAATTCGTGGAAATCGCGCATTGCCGCGCTTTAACCACGACGAAGTGTTAACGGCACGGGCCTTGCCAGTGAGTGGGAGAATCCAAGGCTCCTGTCTCTCTTTGGAACAGAACTGACCCGATGCGGATCGAAGCGGCCAGACACCTTAACCGTCAGCGTCTCGATATGACGACGCCGGATGAGTCGCGGCAAGACCCCGTCAACCCGGAAACGGGAGACGCGGCCGAGCCGGGTCGTGCACTCGCGACGATCACTCCGCAACCGACAGTCGAATCGGCACCCAACTACCGCCAGGCAACGTTTCTCGCTCAGTTGATCGCCACTCGCGATCACGCCCCGCAGACCCGCGAGCGTCGCCGCGCCGAGCCCATGGAAGCGCTGGCGGCTTACCGCGCCACAGCGACTCTGGTCTGAGACTTTCCGTCCGAAAATCAGTAGCCGAGCGCCAAGCCGTCCTTGCGCGGTTCGGATCCGGCGATGAGCACGCCGCGCTGCCAGTCGATCTGGATCGTCTGCGCACCACCCCACGGCAGGGTCGCGTCGGCGACAAGATGGCCGCGCGCCTTCAGACCGTCGATGGTCTTCTCCGGGGTGCCGTGCTCGACGAGCACCTTTCCATCCTCGAACATAAAGCGCGGGCAGTCGATGGCCGCCTGCACGTCCATGCCGTAATCGAGCATGTTGAGCACGACCTGGGCGTGACCCATCGGCTGGTACGATCCGCCCATGACGCCGAAGCTCATGTCGCAGCGGCCGTCCTTCATGGTCAGGCCGGGGATGATGGTGTGCATCGGCCGCTTGTTCGCGCCGAAGGTGTTGACGTGATCGGGCTCAAGCGTGAAGCAGGCGCCGCGATTGGTCAGCATGATGCCCGACTTCTCGGTGCAGACGCCGAGGCCGAAAGCCGAATACAGCGAGTTGATGAACGAGACCGCGGTGCGGTCCTTGTCGACGACGGTGAGGTAGATCGTGTCGCCGCCCGGCGTCGGGGCATCGGCAAATTCGGCGCGCTTGTTGATGTCGATCTGCGCTGCGAGCTTTTTGGCAAAGCCCTTGTCGATGAGATCGTCAACGCCGTGACGCATATGCTCGATATCGGCGAGATGGGCGTCGCGGATCGCGTAGCCCAACCGCGCGGCTTCGATCTGCAGGTGGAACCGCTCGAGGCCCAGCGGATCGAGCGACTTCATGTCGAAGTTCTCAAGAATGTTGAGCATGATCAAGGCGACGATGCCCTGCCCGTTCGGTGGAATTTCGACCAGATCGAGACCGCGATAATTGGTCGAGATCGGCGTGACTTCATTGCCGCGATGCCCATTAAAGTCTTCGACGGTCAGGAACGAGCCTTTGGCGGCCAGCGTTCGCGCCATGTCGTCGGCAAGTTCGCCTTCGTAGAAGGCGCGCGCGCCTTTCTGGCCGAGCATGCGCAAGGTCTGGCCCAGCGCCGGCGACTTGACGATATCGCCCTCGTTCGGCGGCTTGCCATTGAACAGGTAGTGTTTGCTGGCGCCGACATCCTTGCTCAGTTTCCCGACGAAACGTTTCCAGTCCCAGGCGACGCGCGCGGCCACCGGCCAGCCGTTTTCGGCATAGTGGATGGCGCGCTCAAGCAGCCGGCCGAGTTCGAAGCGGCCGTGCGCTTTCAGCAAGGCATCCCAGGCATCGAGCGCGCCGGGCACCGTGACGGCGTGGATCGAGTCGCCGATCTCCTTGAGGCCTTGCGAGCGCAACGCCTCGTCGGACGCCTTGGCGCCGGCGCGGCCGGAGCCGTTATAGCCCCACACGGACTTGCCGGGCTTCGATACCAGCGCGTAGCAGTCACCGCCGATGCCGGTCATGTGCGGTTCGACCACGCACAAGGTGGCGCTGGCCGCGACCGCGGCGTCGGCGGCAGTGCCGCCATCGCGCAGGATATCGACAGCCGCGAGCGTCGCCAGCGGATGCGAGGTCGCCGCCATGC
>JAEZEY010000245.1 GCA_023432845.1 Pseudomonadota bacterium | reverse complement strand
TCAATCACGTCACCGATCACCGGCGCGCAGGCAATCGCCGGCGCGGTGAGATCGTTGCCGTGACCGCGCAAGAATTCGACAAGCGCGCCGACATCGCGCGGCACGTCGCCGAGCGCGCAGCCATCCTTGGGCAGGCCGGACTTTGTCAGCGCGGCAAACACGTCGCGGGTCGATACGCCGACGCGCGGATTGACCAGCAGCGCCGGCAATTCCGGCAGGCGAAGCGGCGGCGACAAGCGCTCGCCGACGCCGGTCATGATGCAGGCGCGCGACACGAAGCACACCGGCACGTCGGCACCGGTGCGCAATGCCGCTGTCATCAAGCGCGCGTCATCGAATGAGATGCCATTGTGACGCGCCAGCAGACGCAACGCCGCCGCCGCGTCGGCCGAACCGCCGCCGACGCCGCCGGCCACCGGGATATGCTTGTCGAGACGGAAGCGCCCACCCTTGAGGCCCGGCACCAGCGCGGCGAGTGCGTTGAACGCCTTGAGAACGAGATTGTCCCCCGCCGCGTCGATGGCGCCGGCAAACGGCCCGAGGATGTCGAGCGAGGTATGCGCCGCCGGCTCGAGCGTCAGAGTATCGGCGATGTCGGCAAAGACGACGAGGCTTTCAAGCTCGTGATAGCCGTCGGCGCGCCGCCCGGTAATGCGCAGCGTCAGATTGATCTTGGCGCGGGCGGTTTGGGTGGGCGGTGAGGACACGGCAACTCATTCGTCATTCCGGGGCGCCGTGTAACGGCGAACCCGGAATCCAGATGCGATGTCGATTTGTAGCTGGATTCCGGGTTCGCTCCCATAGCGCAAGCGCAATAGGAGCGCCCCGGAATGACCCTATCCGCCGTTGCCGGGCTTGGCCACCGCCGGCTTTTCGGAAGAATTGGCCTGCGATGTCGTCTCCTCGGGCAGACCGACCCGCAGCTTTTCCAGAATCTTCGGCAGTTCTTCCGCGTCGGGCTTGAGGTCGCGCGCGTGATTCCACTGGAAGGTCGCTTCCAGCTTGCGGCCGACGCGCCAGTAGGCGTCGCCTAGGTGATCGTTGATCGTCGGATCCTCGGGCTTGAGACCGATGGCGCGCTCAAGCTCCTTGGTCGCTTCCTCGTAATTACCGAGGCGGTAATAGGCCCAGCCGAGCGAGTCGACGATGTAGCCATCGTCCGGCCGCTGCGCGACGGCCTTCTTGATCATCTCCATGCCCTGCTCGAGGTTCACGCCCTGATCAATCCAGGAATAACCGAGGTAGTTCAGGACGTGCGGCTGATCCGGAAACAGATCGAGCGCCTTCTTCAGGTCGGCTTCGGCTTTCGGCCACTGCTTGGAGCGCTCGTAGCAGATGCCGCGGAAGTAGAAGACGGTCCAGTGGGCCTTTTCCGGCGTGCCGATCAGGTCGATCGCCTTGGAGTACGCTTCGCCGCATTCGGCGAACTTCTTGTGGCCGCGCAGCAGATTGCCGAGCGCGAGCGTCGCCTCGAGATCCTTGGGGTCGTCCTTGAGCAATTCCTCGAGCCGCTTCTGCGCTTCCTCGCTGCGTTCGAGCGCATCGAGACCGGCGGCCATCTGGATGGAAGCATTCCGGTGCAGGACCGAGCCGTGCGGAATGCGCTCATAGACCTTGATCGCCATGTCCGGCTTCTTCATCGCCTCGTAGAGGTCGGCGAGCGACAACAGCGCGAGTTCGTGATGCGGCGCCAGATGCAGCGACAGCTGGAGATAGACGAGGCCGAGGTCTTCGCCGCCGCGGCGGCCAAGCGAAGCACCGAGGCCATAGAGCGCTTCGGCCGCGCCGGCCTGCGCATTGGCGACCATCAGCGGCAACGCTCCGGCCTTGGCGGCACCGCCGCTTGGCCCGTCGCCTTCGTTCAGCTTGGCGATTGTCTTGGCGTCGGCGACGCCATCGGCCTTCAGCCCGTTGCGCGACTGGAATTCACGCAAGGCGGCCACGGTCTGCGCGCCGAAACGGCCGTCGGCCGCCAGACCGAGGCGGGTCTGCAAGGCGGTGACGTCCGCCCCGCTCGCGCCACGTGACAGAACGCGATTGATGGCAAGTTGCGGCACGCTGGTCTTCGGTGCCACCGGTTTGGCATTCTCTGCATCGGAGGGCTTGAGCTTGCCCATCGCCTCGACGATCAGAGGATGACGCGGCAGCACCTTGTCGAAAGCCGCGTAGACCGCGAGCGCTTCTTCAGCCGACCGGTTGCGCGACAGCCAGCCGCCGTAGGCCTCGACGACACGCAGTGCCGAAGAATCCAGCTTGTAGGCGCGCTCGAAGCGCTTGCCCGCTTCTTTGGCGTCACCGGCGACGTCGAGGATGAGACCGGCATGCAGATCCTTGAAGATGCCGTACCATTCAGGGCCAGCCAGCCGGTCGATCGTCGCCACCGCACTCTTGGCGTCGCCGGCACCGGCGTAACTCCAGGCCGTCAGCAGCGCCGCGGTGAGATCAGTAATGGGGCCGCGCACCGACTGCGTGATGTTGCGCCGCGCCGTGGCGAAGTGGCCAATCTTGAGGTCATGCACGCCCAGCACGAGACGCGCCGCGCGGTCCGACTTGCTGGCCTGAGCGACGCGTTCGGCAAACTTCACCGCTTCGCCGACGTCGCCGCCGACCAAGAGCGATATGAAGGCGCGATCGAGCAGTTCGAGGTTCTTGGGATCGCGCCGCAGCGCCGCGCGATAATAGGCGGCGGCGGCCAGCGCATCCTGCTGGCGGCCGGCGTGGCGGGCGGCGAGATAGCTGCCCGAAGCGGTCAGACCCGACAGATCGATCGTGCCGGAAGCCACAGGCGGTTGCGAACTTTGCGCGGTGGCCGAAGCAGGCACGGCAACGGAGGCAGCCGCAAAAGCAGCGACGGCGGCGCCCGCCGCGATAGCCCGGAACCGGCTCGATGATTTCACTGGCAATGCTCCGATAAGCGGCGGCGCGATTTCCGCGCTGACTCGCTGATGTTAAACGCAGAATGGCCCGTTTGCGCTGCAACCGCAAGAACGGCCAGCCTCGCGCAAAGGGTATCGGCGCCACCAACTTGTATGCCCCGGTGTGGCAGCAGCATGGCCGGCGCCAACGTCCAGGCCGCCCCGCCTCCGGCGAGTGCCTTGGCCACCTTTCGCCTGCGGCGCTCCTTACGGCTGCACCACCGCGCCGCAACCCATTGGAGACCTGCGCCTTTCCGCAGGCCCGGCCGAAGCCGGCGCCGGCCGGAAGGCGAATCACATTCCCGAATAGTTCGGCCCGCCCGAGCCTTCCGGCGGCACCCAGGTGATGTTCTGGTTCGGGTCCTTGATATCGCAGGTTTTGCAGTGGACGCAGTTCTGCGCGTTGATGACGAACTTCGGATTGCCCGCCTCTTCCACCCACTCATAAACGCCGGCCGGGCAATAGCGCGACGACGGCCCCGCGAACACGTCGTGCTCCGATGATTTCTGCAAGGCCATGTCCTTGACCTTGAGATGCGGCGGCTGGTCTTCCTCATGATTGGTGTTCGAGAGGAACACCGACGACAATCGATCGAAGGTGAGCTTGCCGTCGGGCTTGGGATAGTCGATCGGCGCGGATTCGGCGGCAGGCTTCAGCGAGGCGTGGTCCGGCTTGCCGTGGCCCTGCGTGCCGAACAGCGAGAAGCCGAGCGTGTTGGTCCACATGTCGAGCCCGCCGAGCGCGATGCCGACATAGGTACCGAACTTCGACCACAGCGGCTTGGCGTTACGCACGCGCCAAAGGTCCTTGCCGATCCTCGAATTGCGCCAGCCGTTCTCGTAATCGTCGAGCGCGTCATGCGACCGGCCAGCGGCCAGCGCGGCGCCCGCCGCGTCCGCCGCCATCATGCCGGACAGGATGGCGTTGTGGCTGCCCTTGATACGCGGCACGTTCATAAAGCCGGCATCACAGCCGATCAGCGCGCCGCCCGGGAAGACGAGCTTCGGCACCGATTGGTAGCCGCCTTCGGTCAAGGCGCGCGCGCCATAGGACAGGCGCTTGCCGCCTTCGAACGTGTCGCGCACCAGCGGATGAGTCTTGAAGCGCTGGAATTCCTCGAACGGCGACAGATACGGGTTCTTGTAATTGAGATGAACGACAAAGCCGACCGACACCAGATTGTCGTCGAAGTGATAGAGGAACGAGCCGCCGCCGGTCGAACCATCGAGCGGCCAGCCGAAGGAGTGCTGCACCAGACCCTTTCTGTGCTTCTCCGGCGCGACCTGCCACAGCTCCTTGAGGCCGATGCCGAACTTCTGCGGCTCGCGGCCTTCGCCGAGATTGAACTTCGCCAGCAACTGCTTGCCGAGATTGCCGCGCGCGCCTTCCGCGAACAGCGTGTACTTGGCACGCAGTTCCATGCCGCGCGTGAAATTGGCATTCGGCTCGCCGTTCTTGCCGATGCCCATGTCGCCGGTGGCGACGCCGACCACCGCGCCATTGTCGTCATACAGAACTTCGGCCGCGGCAAAGCCCGGATAGATTTCGACGCCGAGGCCTTCGGCCTTGGTGCCGAGCCAGCGACAGACATCGCCGAGCGAGACGATGTAGTTGCCGTGATTGCCCATCAGCGGCGGCATCAGCAGATTGGGCAGGCGCAACGAGCCGGCATGGCCGAGGAAATAGAAGCGGTCGTCCTTGACCTCGGTCTTGATCGGCGTTTCTTCCGAACGCCAGTCCGGCAACAGCGCATCGAGGCCCGCAGGGTCAATCACCGCGCCGGACAGGATGTGCGCGCCGACCTCGGACCCCTTCTCCACCACGACCACGGACAGCTCGGCGTTGATCTGCTTGAGGCGGATAGCCGCGGCGAGGCCGGCGGGCCCTGCGCCCACCACCACCACGTCAAACTCCATGGCTTCGCGGGCTGGCAGATCGGTCATTAAGGCCTCCTGAAGGGGGCGAACAGCGCGAAAACCACGGCCGTTACCCCAGAAATCCGGTTCATAACGCTTCTATTGATCACTTTTGCACAGCAGGAGCAATCGTCGGGCCGCCATATTTCCCTGTGCTAGAGTGACTTCCATGAACACCGCCCCCACCATAACGGCGCGAGACCTGCTCGAGTTCTATCTCGATGCCGGGGCCGATGCCTTTGTGGGGGAGGAAGCGGTCGACCGCTTCGCTGCGGTTGAGGCGCCGGCGGCGCCGAGCGCGCCCGCACGGACCCCGGC
>JAEZEY010000214.1 GCA_023432845.1 Pseudomonadota bacterium | reverse complement strand
CCATAAGACGTGCTGCCCGCGGCGACGGTCTGCGGCGGCGTCGGCAGCGGCTGCGAAGTCACCCGCGCGTTTGGCGTCGGGCGCGGCGCGATGGAACCGGTCACCTCGCCGCGCGGCGGCATCGTGCTCTGACGCGACGCCGTAGGATACGGGCTGTCGAAACGGCTGGAATTGGAGCAACCCGCCAGCGCAATGCCGAGCGCGGCAACGGTGGCGACGCGCGGCCATACGCGCGAAGGAACTGACACGGCAACACGTGACATAGGGTTACTCACTCAGGCACAAAATTGCTTGAGTTTTAAATAGAGCAGCAGCGAGTAAATAAGGCTTTAAGGTCTGGAATGATCGCCCGGCCACAATGTCCAGGACTCGGCAAGTACTCACCGCTTCGCTCAAGCAAAGCCGGCGCCGCCGTTAACTACAATTCGCGCGCTTTACCACGCAACATAGGCACAAAGCGCACCGGGATCAGTCTGTCCTCGCCGAGCCTCGCCCCCTCCGGCGTTTGCAATTTGGTAATCTTGACCAAATGCTGCGGCCCGTTCTCCGGCCCCAGTGGCAAAATCATCACACCGCCGTCGGCCAGTTGGTCGGCGAGGGCCTCCGGCACCTCCTCCGCCGCCGCGGTAACGACGATGCGGTCAAATGGCGCCCGCTCCGGGCAGCCCTCGAAGCCGTCGCCGACGATCACCTCGACATTGCCGCAGCCGACCGCGCTCAGCCGCCGCCGGGCTTGATCGGCAAGCGTGCGATAGCGCTCGATACTGACCACCTCGGCCGCAAGTTTGGACAGCACCGCGGCCTGATAGCCCGAGCCGGTGCCGATCTCGAGCACGCGGTGGTGCGGCTTCACGCCCAACTGCTCCGTCATGTAGCCGACGACGTAAGGCTGGCTGATGGTCTGGCCGCACTCGATCGGCAGCGCCTGATCGGCATAGGCGCTGGCGGCGAGATCCGCGGACACGAACGCCGTGCGTGGCACCTCCCCCATGGCGCGCAGTACGGCTTGGTCCGAAATGCCGCGCCGCCGCAACGTCAGCTGAAAATTGACGCGGTCGATGTCGGCCTGAGTATCGGTTCCTGCTGTCATTCGCTTCAATCTGTTATGGTGCAATCTTCATGCTAACATTGCATCAATCGGCACACTATTGTGGCCCTGCTGCTCGTCAAGCGCGGCGACGCCTGCAGCCAAGGGGGAGACGACACGCATGACGGAGGAGAAATTGGCTACGGAAAAACTGTTCGGGCAGGCCCCGGCCCGGATTCTGGTGGTCGAGGACGAGTCCCTCATCCGCATGCTGCTCGAGGACATGCTGGCCGACCTGGGTCATGAGGTCGCGGCCACCGCTGCCTCTGTCGAGGCGGCCAAGCAACTGGCATCCACCGCTGCCTTCGACGCCGCCATTCTCGACGTCAACCTGGAGGGCCAGGAGGTGTTCCCGGTCGCGGAGATCCTCGCCGGCCGCAACCTGCCTTTCGTCTTCGCCAGCGGCTACGGCCAATCCGCCCTGCCTGAGCAATTCCGTGACCGGCCGACATTGCAGAAGCCGTTCCAAGGCGCGCAACTCGAAGCGGCGTTGAAAAACCTGCTTCAGACGGCGTGAGCGGGCCTGCTTGCCCCGGACGCGGTGCGGCACAAAGTGACGCACCGTAGAGCTGGGCCATTTCAACGAACGAGTTTTCCGCGGTCCCGGTTCTGCGCCGCACCGTTCGCCATGCGCGCAAACGCGCTTATGGCTCACGCTGCATCGCGCCCGGGACATGCTCACGCCAATAGCTGCGCCAGCCTGGTCATGAACGGCTCGTCGGTGAGATCGAGCCGCAGCGGCGTCACGGCAATCTTCCTGTTGTCGAGCGCGGCCAGATCGCTGCCCTGAGGCGCGGCCGGCTTGATGCCGCGCGCGAAGGCGATCCAGTAATACGGATTGCCGCGGCCATCGTGGCGCGCGTCGATTCTCAGAAACTCCGCATCACGCTTACCTTGCACCGACACCGCCACGCCCTCGACTTCCTCAGGCAGACAGTCGGGGAAGTTGATGTTGACCATCACGTCCTTCGGCAAGCCCTCCTTGAATATTTTCGAGATCAAAGCCGGCCCATGGGCTATGCCGGTCTGCCACTGGGGCAGATGCTTGGTCGAGAAGGCATAGGCCTGCGACAGCGCAAACGCCGGAATGCCAAGCACGGTCGCTTCCTTGGCGCCAGCCACCGTGCCGGAATACAGAACATCCTCGGCGACGTTGCGGCCACGATTGACGCCCGAGATCACAAGGTCCGGCTTGTCCGGCATGATGTGGCGCACGCCCATGATGACGCAATCGGTCGGCGTACCCTTGACCGCGAAATGCCGCTCACCGATCTCGCGCAGCCGCAGCGGATCGTTCAGCGACAGCGAATGCGACACGCCGGACTGGTCGGTTTCCGGCGCCACGATCCACACGTCGTCGGAAATCGCACGCGCGATCTTCTCACAGGCGACGAGGCCGGGAGCGTGAACGCCGTCGTCATTGGTGATGAGAATGCGCATTGTTCTTCTTTCACCTCCCCCGCTTGCGGGGGAGGTCGACGACCGAAGGTCGGCGGGAGGGGGAATATCGCGAAGGCTGTGCAAGAACGCGCCCCCTCCCCAACCCTCCCCCGCAAGCGGGGGAGGGAGAAGCAGGCGAACGCCGTGCCGTCAAACCAACCATCACTTCTTCTCAATCACGCTCACGCCGCCCATATATGGCTTGAGCACCTCCGGCACGGCGATCGAGCCGCCGTCCTGCTGATAGGTTTCCATCACCGCGATCAGCGCGCGGCCGACGGCGACGCCCGAGCCGTTGAGCGTGTGGACGTGACGCACCTTGTTGTCCTTGTCGCGGAAGCGCGCGTTCATGCGCCGCGCCTGGAAATCGCCGCACACCGAACAGGACGAAATCTCGCGATACATGTTCTGGCCCGGGAGCCAGACCTCGATGTCGTAGGTCTTCTGCGAGGCAAAACCCATGTCGCCGGTGCAGAGCGTGATGACGCGATAATGCAGATCGAGCTTCTTCAGCACCGCCTCGGCGCAGGCGAGCATGCGCTCGTGCTCCTCGCGCGATTTCTCCGGCGTGGTGATGGAGACGAGTTCGACCTTGGTGAACTGGTGCTGGCGGATCATGCCGCGCGTATCGCGGCCGGCGGCGCCCGCTTCGGCGCGGAAGCATGGCGTGCAGGCGGTGAGCCGCATCGGCAGTTCGTCTTCGGCGACGATGGCCTCGCGGACGAGATTGGTCAGCGGCACTTCGGCGGTGGGGATGAGCCAGTAGCGATTTTGATCCTCGCAATTCTTCCGCAATGCCTCCTTGCCCGCCGCGGTAAGGTGCATCGCAGCACCGCCATTCTCGCGAGCAAAAAACTGATCGTACTTTCCTTCGGCTACGCTTTGCTCAATAAACTGAAAGAATAATTCTGGCGCAGGCGTTCCGTAAGTAGAGAATTGGTCTTCTTCGAACTTCGGCAACTGGGCCGTGCCGAACATCACATCGTCTTTGACGAGCAGCGGCGGATTGACTTCGGTATAGCCGTGCTCATCGACATGCGTATCGAGGAAGAACTGGCCGAGCGCGCGTTCGAGCCGCGCGAGGCCCTTCTGCAGCACGACGAAGCGCGCGCCGGACAATTTGGCGGCGGTTTCGAAATCCATCTGCTTGAGGTCTTCGCCGAGCTCGAAATGCTGCTTCGGCGTGAAGGCGTAAGTGCGCTTCTCGCCGCTCTTCGACTTCTCGACATTGCCGTGCTCGTCGTCGCCATCCGGCACGTCGTCGAGCGGCGTGTTCGGAATTCTGGCCAGTTCGTTATCGAGCGTCTCGGCATGGAGCTTCGCCTCGGCCTCGAGCGCCGGCATGGTCTCCTTGAGCGTCGCGACCTCGGCCATCAGCGCGGCCGCCGCGGCTTCGTCCTTTTTCGCCTTGGCCTGGCCGATTTCCTTCGACGCCGCATTGCGGCGCGCCTGCGCCTGCTCGGCGGCGGCAATGGCGGCGCGGCGGCGCTCGTCGAGCAGCAGCAGCTTGCCGGATACAGGCTCCAGCCCACGCCGGATCAGGCCGCGGTCGAAATCCTCGGGGTTCTCGCGAATCCATCGAATGTCATACATGGCGGGCGTTCTAGT